>JAUVRF010000548.1 GCA_030597775.1 Methanobacteriota archaeon
CGCGGAGTTCGCGCCAGTTCAGGCCGCCCCGGTCGCTCCACCGCCCGGGGCACCGACCGTTACCCCGCAACCCTTACCCGCCCCAGCACCGGTCCCGGCACCGGCACCGGCCCCCATCGCCGTCGCGGAGTTCGAGACCTTCGAGGAGGAGGTGGAGGTAGCGGAGTTCGGGGAGGTGGTAGAGGAGAAGGAGGACCGTCCCCTGGATGCCGAGAAGGACATCGATTCCATCCTGGCCATGGCCCTGGGCAAGGCGCCCGCCCCCGGGACCCGGCCCACGGCGAGACCCGGTGAGCGTGAGGAGCTCGGGTCTCCCATGAAGTCCCTCATGTCCAAGACGAAGTACCGCAGGTCGTGACATTGGGAAAGACTGATTACCCACCTCCCGTTCTATCCCCCAGAGACATCGAGGTGATGACATGCCCGATACCGATGACGACACCACGGCGGAGACCGAGGAGCTGGACAGCGAGGCTCCTCCCAGGTTCATCTACGAGTGCGTAAGATGCGGTCACTCCTGTGCTGACCGCAACTTCGTGGAGATCACCCTGGCCGACCTCAGGGTATGGACCGAGGACCAGTCCTTGGCCTCCCTGTATCCCTACCTCAGGTTGATGGCCGTCGGAAGGCCATATCTGGATATCGTCATAGCCTCGGACGAGGGGGTGAAGGCCTTCGAGGCAGGGGACACCGAGCACGTGGGTTGCCCCATGTACGACGCGGAGAACAAGCTGTGCAACATCTACCACTCCATGCCCCTCTACTGCCGTGCCTTCCCCCTGGCCTTCAACGGGTCCACCTACTTCGTCAAGGACAGGGAGTGTCAGGGCATCGGACAGGGGACCATGACCGCCGACAATCTCAAGGCGCACCGGGAGGCCGCAAGGGAAGAGCTCGAGGCCCGGCGGGAGTGTGGTATCCTCATGCCATCCCTCCAGGGATTCTTCACCCGTTTCTTCGTGGAGGCCTCGACCCGTGCCCTGGAGGCCATGTCCGACGACGACAGGGGCAAGCTGGAGGACATCCTGACCCATCAGATCAAGGGAGATGGGGGAGATGGGGAAGATGGGGGAGATGGGGGAGATGGGGAAGACGGAGGAGACGGGGGAGACGGAGGAGACGGAGGAGACGGTTCCGAGGATGGGCCGTAGGCGGGACTATACGTAGAACACACTGGTCACGGTCCTGCCGTCGTCGGTGAGATCCAGGCGACCTCTTCGGTCCCTCACGACCCAATCATTCTCCGTCCATTCGCGGATGAAGTGCCTCGAGTAGTACATCTTCTCGGCCTGGGTCACACCCCTCGCGTCCTCCTCCGGAGGGCGCTCCCAGCAACCCTCGTCCTTGAGGGCCCCGATCATCGCAGCATAGCTGGTCCGATGCCCCTTCTCCAGCCTGGTCCCGAGGACCCGGAGGCCGCGCACGACGTCCCGCTCCGGCATATCGATATGGAAGCAGGGTAGGTCGCGGGGGTCGAACACCTTCTTGGACATGCCCACCGGCGAGTTGCCTTCGAAGTAGATGGTCAGGTCCTCCTCGGGCACCTGGTAGGCCTCCGTGCCGACCGTGAACGGCCTTGCGTTCTCCACCATCATCGAGGCGATGGCGGCCGCCGCGGCGTACTCGTTGGGGCCGGCGGAGATGTTGACGTAGACCGTGTTCCCCTCGTCCCGCTCCGCCGACAGTATCTCCACCAGCTTCTGGAGCGCGTCGCGGCACCGGTACACCTTGACCCCGACCGGACGGATGTCCTCTACGCCCTGCTCCTCCCGCAGCTGGCGGACGACCTCCTGGTAGAACGAACCGTATATGTTCTCCACTCCCATCTCGTCGCTCTGTATGTAGTGGAGGAGGTACACCCTGTCCACCTTCCCCATGTAGGCGATGGGACTGGTCA
>JAUVRF010000557.1 GCA_030597775.1 Methanobacteriota archaeon
GAGGGTGCGTGACATCTGCGAGGCCTTCGCGGGTGCCGACGTCGAGACCCGTGTCAGCTCGGACATCGGGTCGGTCAAGTGGCGCAAGTTGGTCTGGAACGCCTCGTTCAATCCCATCACCGCCCTCACGGGCAGAAGGGTGCTGGACCTGATAGAGGACGACGACAGCCGGACCCTCGCCGAGGACGCCATGCGCGAGGCCATCGCGGTGGGTCGAGGTCTTGGTCACAAGATCGATGACAGCATCATCGCGCGTGCCACCCAGCGCGACCCGAACTGGGCCGATTCCAAGACCTCCATGCTCCAGGACATCGAGCGGGGGAGGCCGACCGAGATCGACGCCCTCTGCGGCGCGGTCGTGCGAGGGGGAGAGCGGGTGAACGTCCCCACGCCTGTCAACTCATCACTTCTGAGGTTGGTCAAGGCCAAGGAGAGGGCAGTGGTCGAGGCCCGAGGGCTTTGAAACGGTGAACCAAGGAAAGGTTATTTCGACACTCCCGACCTTTCCCCAAGCATGAAGAAGGGCATTTCCACCCGATGTGTGCACGCGGGCGAGGAGCCGGAACCCACCACCGGCGCCATGGGCACTCCCATCTTCCAGAACACCACGTACCTGTACCCCAACCCCGACCTGCCCAAGGCGGACGACGCGCGCGTGGGTGACTATTACATATACACGCGATACAACAATCCGACCGTCGAGGCCCTGGAGCGGAAGGTGGCCGACCTGGAGGGCGCGGGGTCGGCCGTGGCCTTCGCCTCCGGCATGGCCGCCATATCGACCACCCTCCTGACCATCGCGGGCAAGGGCGGGCACATCGTGTCGGCACGCGACCTCTACGGGGGTACGTACAGCCTCATGAGGGACATCCTGCCATCCCTGGGGATAGAGGTGACCTTCGTGGACACCCGGGACGCCCATTCCTTCGGTCGTGCCCTGCGGGACGACACCAGAATGGTCTATTGCGAGTCCATCACCAACCCGGTGCTCAAGGTCGCCGACATTCCCGAGCTGGCCGGGATCGCCCACGCCGCCAGCGTTCCCCTGGTGGTGGACGCGACCTTCTCCACCCCTGTCAACCAGAACCCCCTTTCCCTGGGGGCGGACGTGGTGGTCCACAGCGGGACCAAGTACCTTGGAGGCCACAGCGACGTGGTCTCCGGGGTCGTGGCCACCAACGACGAGCTGGCCCACGACATACGGGAGAGGATGATATTTCTGGGAGGCTGCATCGATCCGTCGGCCGCTTGGCTCCTCATTAGGGGGCTCAAGACCCTCGAGCTCCGGGTCGCACGCCAGAACGTCACCGCACGATGGCTGGCCGAGTACCTCGAGGGGCAGCCGAAGGTGCGCTCGTCCCTGCATCCGGAGATGGAGAGCCATCCCGACAACGAGCTGGCCCAGAGGGTCCTCCGGGGCGGTGGCGGCATGGTCACATTCGAGCTGGAGGACCTTGAGGCCTGCCACAGGTGCCTCGACGCCTTCGAGGTCATCACGGTAGCACCCTCCCTGGGCGGGATCGAATCGATCGTCAGCCTGCCCGTCGACACCTCCCACTGGGAACTGGACGACGAGGAGTTGGCCTCCCTGGACATCTCCCGGGGTCACGTTCGCCTCTCGGTGGGGATCGAGGACATCGAAGACCTGCGCGAGGACCTGCTCAGGGGTCTTGACGCGGTCTAGGCGATGCCCTGCCTCGCAAGGGCGGCCTCGCGGAGCAGCAGGGCCACGAGCACCTCCGCCGTCTCCCGGGCGTCCCGGGTGTTCATCACCGCCACCTCCCAGTCGGACTGGATGGATGCTATGGCTGCCCAGACCTTCCTGGCGTTCCCCCGGCCCTCGGGAGCGAGGGGACCGCCCTCC
>JAUVRF010000593.1 GCA_030597775.1 Methanobacteriota archaeon
AGGACCCTGTCGGGTGTCGCGGTGGTCGCCGTGATGACGCCCCCCGCCCCCTGCCCCCACGGTACCTGTATGTACTGCCCCGGGGGCGTGGACGCGGGGACACCCCAGAGCTACACCGGAAAGGAGCCAGCGGCCAGGCGGGCGGGTCGGGCGAACTACGACGGCGGGCGCCAGACGGCCGACAGGCTGTCCCAGCTCTCCGAGGTCGGCCACCCCACGGACAAGGTCGAACTGGTGGTGATGGGAGGCACGTTCCCCGCCGTGGAGGCGGAGGCCAGGTCAGCGTTCGTCAAGGGATGCGTGGAGGCGATGAACGGCGCTCCCTCGCCTGACCTGGCCTCGGCCATAGCCGCCAACGAGGTCGGGGACCACCGGTGCGTCGCCCTCACGATGGAGACCCGGCCTGACCTGTGCACCGAGGCGGGGGTGGACGAGCTGCTGGAGATGGGGACCACCAGGGTGGAGATCGGGGTCCAGGTCACCGAGGACCGCCCCCTGGAGATCGTGGGGCGGGGGCATGGCGTGGAGGAGAGCGTCCAGGCCACACGACGTCTCAAGGACGCCGGTCTAAAGGTGGGTTACCACCTGATGCTGGGCCTTCCGGATATGACACCGGAGGCCGACCTCCGGGCCCTGAAGCGGGTGTTCGAGGACCCAAGGTTCCGACCGGACCTCCTCAAGCTCTATCCCACACTGGTGATGCCTGGAACCGGTCTGCATGACCTCTGGATGGCCGGGGGATACGAGCCCATGGACGAGGATGCGGCGGTGGGGATCCTGGCCCCTTTCAAGGAGACCCTACCTCCCTGGGTACGGGTCTCCCGGGTGGAACGGGACATCCCGTCGAACCTGATCGCAGCGGGTGTAAGGGCAAGCAACCTACGCCAGCTCGTGGCGAACCGCCTGGTCGAGGAGGGGAAGCGCTGCCGTTGCATCCGGTGCCGCGAGGTGGGGCGCCGGGGCACGGACCGGCCCCGCGGCGAGGGGGGCCTCTGGGGACCGACGGACGTTGCCCGCTTGGAGCTCATGGAGGAACACTACGACGCCTCGGGTGGCCGGGAGGCGTTCTTGAGCCTGGAACTGCCGGACTTGGACGCGATGGTCGCATACGCAAGGGTCCGCAGGCCCTCCGGAGACCTCTGGAGGGAGGAACTGTCAGGGGCCGCGATCCTCCGGGAGGTCCGGGTGCTGGGGACCGCCCTTCCCCTCGGTGCGAGCCCGACCGGGGGCGGGGGGAGCCTGGAGTGGCAGCACAGGGGCCTTGGCCGTCGCCTGGTGATGGAGGTCGAGGAACGTGCCCGCGGGTGGGGGATGGACCGCCTCGCCATCACCGCGGGGATGGGGACCCGGGCCTACTTCAGGAGGCTCGGCTACGATCTTGATGGTCCCTACATGGTCCGCAGGCTGGGCTGAGGCTGTCTGGATGTCCGTTGTGGGCCCATTTTCGATGGCCGTGCTCTGCTCGAACCCGGGCGGGCCGGGCCTAGAACAGCTCGCCGATTATCTTGATGCCATCGGGGGTCGGATCGATGAGGAAGGGCTTCATCTCGTGTCGGGTGGCCCGCATCTTGCGCACCATGAGGTATCGCTTGATCTCGTTGCCCAGCTTGTCCGTGCCCAACTCTATGATGCCATCCACGAGGAAGTACTCGGGTCGGTCGTCCACCATCTGGGTCTCCA
>JAUVRF010000509.1 GCA_030597775.1 Methanobacteriota archaeon
ATGGTCTCGGTGATGGGCTCCCCGGATTCTTGTGCGAACGCCCCGACGGAGAGCAGCAGCAGGACTATCAATCCAGTAATTGCTACAAGGCCCCCGCGGCGCATGACCCGGTCCAACCCCAATATGCTATTTAATTATTCCCCTTTTGTGCTGCTGGCAAGTTCGGACGTGCGAAAAATCGTTCCCGTCCGCAGACAAAACCTATATCTAGCGAGTGGAGGATTGCCAGTGAGTATGGTGCCGGGTACGATGAAGGTCGTTCTCCTGATAGCGGGGTTGCTTCTGCTCTCGTCAGTCCCAGCACCCGCCGCTGCCGTGGACTCGTCGTACCTGGACCTCTACATGGGATACGACCAGATGGTGGACGAGATCTTCGAGATGGCCAACGCGCATCCCGAGATAGTCATGGTCGTGTCCATCGGGGTGACCTACGAGGGTCGGGACATCTGGGCGGTGAAGGTCTCGGACAACGTGGCCGAGGACGAGGACGAGCCAGAGGTGCTCATCACCTCGGTCCACCACGCGAAGGAATGGCCTGGCCTCGAGGTCACGATGGCCACGCTGCGGCAGCTCGTCAACGGGTACTCCAACGGTTGTTGCGATCTTGACGAGGACGGTTTCTTGGATGGCGACGATGACAAGGACGGCGTTTCCGACGAGGACCCCTACAACGGCATCGACGACGACGCCGACGGCCAGGTGGACGAGGACTGGTCCCAGGACCGGATCGCCTGGCTCGTGGACAACCGGGAGATATGGATAGTGCCCGTCCTCAATCCCGACGGCCTCGAGTACTGCAGGCAGCAGGTGGCCAACTGGGTCACCTCCGAGTCCGAGCTGTGGCGGAAGAACAGGGAGCCCAACTACCAGGACCTGGGGGGCCTGCAGGGCCTGACGTACGGTGTGGACCTCAACCGCAACTACGGCTTCCACTGGGGAGAGCTGGGGGCCCAGAGCTACGCCAACTCCGGCGCCGAGGACTACATAGGTCCCCTGGACAAGACCGACGATGATGGAGACCGCCGCATCAACGAGGACAAGATGGACAACATGGACAACGACGGGGACGGCCTCATCGACGAGGATGGCCGTGGCGGCTTCACCGCCCTGGAGACCCGGGCCATCAAGGCGCTGGTGGAGGAGCACGAGGTCACCATCGCCCACCACATGCACACCTTCAAGGGGACCATCTACTGGCCGTGGATGTTCACCCTGCAACTGCCCGAGGACGAGGACACCTTCATGCGCATCGCGGTGGAGATGAACGTCCTCAACGGATACGGTTACCGGGACATGTCCGACCGGAACCAGCAGACCTACAGCCGTCATCCCCCAGTGGACGGGGACTCCAACGACTGGATGTACGGCAAGCATGACATCATCTCGTACACCATCGAGCTGGGATACAACATGTTCATCCCCGGCGAGGAGGAGATGGCGGAGATCGTGCTCGCCAACCTGGGGGCGAACCTGGTCGCCATCGAGGAGGCCGACCATCCAAGGCGCCCGCCGGTCACCCTCGACCATGTTCCCCTGGACAACACCTCCAGCACCGATGGCCGCGAGGTGATCGTCCGCGTGGGCGGTGGGGAACTCGTGCCCGGAGGCCTGGCGGTCCACTACAGGGTGGATGGAGGCGAGTTCCAGCGCGAGGTCATGATGGCCGATATGGGGAGGGGTGGATACGCCGCCGACCTGCCCGGTGTTCCCGAGGGCTCCGTGGTCGAGTACTACTTCGTGGCCCAGAGCGCCGCCCAGGGCACCTCGTTCCTTCCCAGTTACGGACCCTACCAGGTCTTCTCGTACACCGTGGGGGAGGAGAGCTCCTCGGGGTCCTCGGTGGTGGTCCTACCCCTCCTTCTCATCATCCTCGCAGCGATCGGTGTCGCCTTCGTATACAGGCGCAGGTTGCCGGACCTGGCATCGAACGGGCTCCGGAAGTTGGGGCTTCGCCGAGGCGTGTAGGCCTTCGGTCCAAAGCATTATCGTAAATTGTTTTTATTGGTAGCATATACGTTGACCGCTGACCGGAGTCCCCATTACACCATCCAGGTGGCCTTGGACCATCCGGTCAATAGGTGGAATTGATAGTGGTCGAAGAGGCATC
>JAUVRF010000282.1 GCA_030597775.1 Methanobacteriota archaeon
GATGACGCGCTCGCCGTAGACGTTGCGCCACTCCAGGAGGGCGTGGGAGGGGTTCGCGAAGTCGTCGGTCTCCGCAAGGCCCATCTTGCGTAGGTTGGGCTCGACCTTGAGGTGGGACAGGGTGATGAGGTCCATGCCGAGGTCGTTGACCAGCTTGTAGAACTTCTCCCTCTCCGGGCCCTCCTTCGTACCTGGCCCCTCCCCGGGTTCCCTGTTGGAGAACACGAAGGGGATCTCCGCGTCCAGCTGACCGATGTCCTTCCGCTTCCATATCTCCATCAGCAGGTTCCTCGCCGCCTCGTCCCTTCCCGTCGAGAACCAACCCAGTTGCAGTGTCATTCCGATGACCCCCTATGACCTTCCATCGCTCTTGCTAACTTTAGCTTGTCCATGAGGAATGCCTTGTCGGGATACGCCTCTCGACCGTGGCCACCTATGCTGGCATAGGCGCACTCGTCCGCCAGATAACAGGCCCCGATGTGGGACAGGCCCAAGACCATCCCGGCCAGGTAACCGGCGTTCGCCACATCACCTGCCCCGACCGTGTCCCCACGGACCTTCGTCCCGTAAGTGTCACCGGCATTCTTGTGCGACCTGCCGTCCCTGACGTAGGTCATGATGCCCTTGGCCCCCATCTTGCACACGACCGCTTCAACACCCAGGTCGAAGAGCAGGTCGGCCGCCCTCTCCCGGGTCCTCTGCCCGGTCATCTTCAGAAGCTCGCCCATGTTCGGCATGACCACGTCGGCACGTTCCAGCAGTGGTGCGATACCGTCCACGCCCAGGGCGGCGTAGAGCTCCCCGGGGTCCAGGGTGACCTTGATGTCCTGAGGTAGTCGCGCCACCGCCTCCACCTGTGCCTCGAGGGGGGCGTTGCCCACGAACGACGTCAGGTGGAGCACCCGGGACCTGGCAATAAGAAGGTGGTCGACGTCACGTGTGGTAAGGGTGTCGTTCGCGTTGGGGAACACGACGATCGACCTGTCACCATCGGAGCCCACGGCGATGATCGTGCTGCCGCTGCTGCCCCTTCTGACCACGCCCATGTCCATCGGGTCGCCGAGGCCCTCGATGAGGCGGTCGCCGATCTCGCCCTCCCCGATAGCTCCTATGTATCCCGTATGGAAGCCCATGCGCCTGAGAGCATAGATGGTGTTGGCGGCGGACCCACCAGGTGTGATCGACACGGGTGGACCCCCGTGGGACTCGAGGATATGGCTGAGTTGGCGCATGTCCCCGCGCCATCCGAATATCTCGCGGCCAGGTTCGAGGCCTGCCTTCTCGACGGAGTCCACCCTGTAGATGATGTCAAGGTTCAGCGCACCGAAGCCAACCACATCCAGATCCGCCTCTGGTCCCATCGGCTCCCCCGTGTGCTCAGTGCACGGTCATCGGGGGATAAGTAATTACTCTCCTCACATCCCCGTGGGGAGTGGGGGTGGGGGGGCTCGCTCAATCGTCCTTGAACTCCCCGAGGAGACCGCCCATGTACACCGGGGTGAAGAGGCACTCTCCGGGAGGCACGAGCACGTCTTCGGGACCCTGGTCCCCACCCTCGGGCGCCGTGACGTCAAGGCCCTTGACGAGCACGGCCGGCGTGGCCTCGTCCGCCTCGCCCATGAGCAACGTCCCGGTGGACGCGAGCATGTCCGCCACGTTGCGTCGGGTCACGTGGAGGGGCTTTCCGAAGAGGTCCGACCGCCCCCGCACGTCCTCCACGCCCTCGATGCCCGACCACCCCAGGGCCATGCCCACGGTGCCGAACCTCAGGGGCTGGACGTGGCTGTCCACGACCACCACTGCCAGGTCGGGACTGCCGCGTGCCGCCAGCTCGGCGCGGATGCGGCGGGCTGCCTGCCAGGCGTCCTCGGGCCACAGTATGGCCTTGCCCTCCGGGACATTGGAGAGGTCCGCGCCCCCATTGGCCACCATGATACCCCGGGCGTAGGTCAGCAGTGCCCCCGGAACACTGCCCATCACCCGGTCCGACTCGTCGATGGCGACCTGGCAGAACTCGGCGGGCAGGCCCGAGCCCATGGCCAGATCCTCGGCCTGGGCGGACACATGGACAGAGGACAGGTCCACCACCCGGCCCTCCCACATGGCCACCGCCTTGCTCGCCACCACAAGGACGTCCCCGGCGACGGGAGCCTCCCCCGCCTCGTCCAGGGCGGCCAGGATGCGCTCGTGCAGGTCGTCCCCGGGCTCCAGCACGGGCATGGGCAGGGGTATCAACCGCAGGGGGCCAGTTGGAGCCATGGCTCCCACATCGGGATTATCGATGATAAAGGCTGTCGCCCGTCAGCCTTCGACCTCGACCAGAGCCATTTAGGGGGACCGGAACGTACCCAGCTCGAACAATAAATGATAAATAACCGAATAACTATGGAATTGACATCTCAACCTTGGGTCGGTGGTTTCGATTCTCTATCATAAAATATTGTGGATGCTCGTGCTCCTCGGGATGCTTGCATTCCTGCTCGCTGGCACCGTCAATGCCAGCAAGCTAGTGTTCGAGGACGACTTCGCGGGCATCAACGGGGACCCGCCGGACACGGCGGAGTGGGAGGTCTCGACCTATGACGCGAACGACTGGGTCAGGATAGATAACAACGCCCTCCGGACCCACACCACCAGCATCAAGTACGCCCACGCGTTGATGAAGAACAACTTCTCGGCCAACGAGTTCACCGTTAACGTCGACGTTTTCGTCAACACCGCCAACGGAAGGACCATCGACGTAAGGCTGCACACGGACGACGGGAACGGATGGAAGGGCATGATCACCATCCTTTACGATGTGGAGACCTACGGTTGGGGCTATGTAGCCCGGAAGAACGGAAACAACGTCAACTGGTATTCCAACACCAAGACGGGCACGTCCGGTATCTGGTACCAGGTGGAGGTCATCGTCCGGCTGGACCACTTCAACGTCACCGTCAAGGAGAAGGCCAGCGGCACCGTCAGGATGTCGAAGAGCAACGTTCCGATAGACGCCTTCAGAGGGATCAACAGGGTTATGATCGGCGTCTTCACGACGATAGGCGGGAGGAACACGGACTCCTCGTACGACGACCTCAGGATCTACAACGATTCTGCTCCCCCGAACATACCTCCCCTCTGGAGCCCCATCCCCACGCTCTCGGCCGTCGAGGACATTCCCATCACCTACAACTTCTCGGCCAACGTCTCCGATGAGGACCACGACCTGCCGGCCCTCTCGATATCGACCGTCTCGGGTTACGTGCTCAGCACAACGGGCCTGGAGGTCAGGTTCCTGTTCCCCAATGGTGTGACGGAGACGACAATATGGCTCGTGCTGACCGACGGGGAGGACCAGGTTGCGAAGGGGGTCGCTTTCAACCTAACACCTGTCAACGACCCCCCCGAGCACGACATACCCGCTCATGTCCTGGCCGAGGAGGACATACCCCTCTTCATGGACATGGCGCTGAATGTGTGGGACATAGACGATCCGTTGTCGGAGCTTCACATCGAGGTGGACTGCACCTAC
>JAUVRF010000262.1 GCA_030597775.1 Methanobacteriota archaeon
CATATCACGTAGCTACCTGGGCTCGCGGTCTTTCGATACCCCTGATGGTGTTCGTTGTCTTCTCCATGTTGATGACCAGCTCGACCGTCACCCAGGACGTCATGGCCGCATCTGGCATCGTCGACACCTTCACCAACGGTGACTCTGAGGGTTATATCAACTGGACGCGGGGGGACGATAACACCGATTACTCCATCAAGCTCCCGAAGCAGTCCAACGTGCTTTCAGCGGAGATGAGCTTCAACGGCTCGGCCTACTTCAAGCAGAACGTCAACAAGTCCATAAAATCGGCCTTCGACTGGCGCCAGGGCGATGTCAGCCCAAAGGACACGTTGATCTCCGACACCTCGGGTTACCACCTGAACATGGACCAACTGGCTCCCTTCGAGCCCGAGTCGACCGTCAAGGCCGGGAACAATGTCTACGGCTCCGCCTCGGGTGACTTCAACAAGGACGGCAGGATCGACCTGGTCGTCACCAACTACGATTCGGACACCGCCACGGTGTTCTTGCAGAACGCCCAGGGTAAGCTGGTGAAGGACAGGGACGTGGCCACCTCCGACCAGCCCAACTGCGTGGAGGTGGGCGACCTGAACAAGGACGGACGCCCGGACTTCGCCATCGGTTGCAATGGGGGCAAGGCCATCAACATATTCACGAGCAAGGCGGCAGGCGGGTTCGCCAAGTCCACCATCAGCGTCGGCCGCAACGTCCTGGACCTGGACGTGGCCGATCTCAACAACGACGGTATGGACGATATAGTCATAGCGGCGAGACTCGATTACGGCATGATCTACCGTCAGACCTCCACGGGGTCCTTCACCAAGGTGCTCGACGCGACCATCACCACTGGCGGCTACTACTACAACTACGATGCCAGGGGTTGCGCGGCCGGTGACTTCAACAAGGACGGTCGTATTGATGTCGTCTTCACCGCCTCGTACTACTACACCGGAACCTGGGAGTACCAGTACTACGGGATGATAAAGGTCCATCTCCAGTCCTCCTCGGGCAGCATATCCTCGAGCGCCACCTGGAGGTACTACGCGTTCAACTACTGCCAAGGGGTCGACGCCGGTGACGTGACCGGGGACGGCCGGGACGACATCATCATCTCCAACCACTACAGCAACGCCCTACGTCTCTTTGTCCAGAGGGGGGGCGGTGGCTTTACGGGCACTGGCATCAAGTACACGGGTGCTTCGAGGCCTACCTGGCCCTGCATCGGGGACTTCGACGGTGACGGGAAGAACGACGTGGTCGTCGGCGGACTCGGAAAGAAACTTCTATTCCTCAAGCAGAAGAACGGCGCCCTTCAGAGCAACTCCAAGAAGTGGGATTCCAAGAACAACATCCAGTCCGTGGCAGCAGGTGATTTCAACGGCGACGGCCTCATCGACGCAGCCACCGCGAACCGGGATGGCAATGCAGCCGGACTGTGGCTCCAACGAACAGAGTACATCGGGAGGTGGACCTCCCATCCCCTGATCCAACCACTCCTTGTCCGTTATATCAACTTCACATACAACATCATCAGGAACGGGGGCGACACACACATATACTTCTCCCTGGACGGGGGCACCATCTGGACCGAGATCACCAATGGTACCACCTACGACCTGGTCAACAGGACGGACCGGTTCTGGCTGAAGGTCACCACGTACTCGACCAGCGCCGCAAAGTACGACACCATCAGGTTCATCCACATGAACATGACATATCAGACCTTCCCCACCAATCTCAGATTGGACCTGGGTCGGGACGGTACGGTAGAGTGGCTGATGGTTGGTGAGCTGGATGGCGAGACACGGATCACGGACCTAGCGGAAGCGATCACAGAATACGTCCAGAACGTGACCCACTATGCGGATTCCGATGGCTATGTCACCATCCCAATGGAGATCCACTCCAAGACCCCGGGCACCCTCTTCATATCTGACCTGGACAGCCTGTACAACAACGCATCTCGGAGGCCGGAACTGGTGTTCCCCCGGGACAAGGGCTTCGTCAACGCCACCCCGACGATCAACTTCTACGCCAACGACACCGACAACGACCGGTTGAAGTACAAGGTCCAGATCACCTCCACCAACTTCATCGACTCCTTCAACACCATGTCCTTCGACATGCGCTATGCGTTGTACGACGAGAACGAGGGCGAGGGCTTCACCGCGCCCGACTTCCTCCAGGGCGTGGTCGCGACCTTCACCCTGCCAGAGGCGTACCAGTTGGAGGACGATACCACATACAAGTGGCGCGTGTTCGCCTTCGACGGCTACCTGATGAGCAGGCCCTCACCGACCTTCATCATGAAGGTGGACAGCCACCCACCCATGGGCCACGCGTCATCGCCCAGGTACTCCAACGAACTGGACTTCACGATCACATGGGCGGCCGAGGACGTGATGCCAGGCTCGGGTCTGGCACCCGCAGGGACGTACGACGTGCAGTTCCGCAGGTCCACGGAGCCCACCTGGAACGATTGGCTCCTCTTCACCTCCGACACCGAGGCCGTCTTCAACGGAGAGGAGGGCGTGACCTTCTACTTCAGGATGCGCGCCCGCGACGCCGTCTGGAACGAGCAACTGTTCATCGGCGGCAAGGGCGACACCCAGACCACCGTGGACACCCAGGCACCCACCGTGACCTTCAGCGACATGCCGGGCTTCCAGGACACCCGCACCTTCCTGGTGAGGTGGATAGGGAGCGACTTCGTGCCCGGCTCGGGCATACGGTTCTACGACGTGCAGGTGAAGAAGGAGGACGGACCCTGGATGCCGTGGCAGTCGGAGTTCAAGAGCTCCCAGGCGGTCTACACCGCCGACGCGGACAAGACCTACCACTTCCAGGCCCGCGCCACCGACCAGGGTGGCAACGTGGGCGAGTGGAGCGAGATGTTCAGCGTCAGGATCGACGCCACACCGCCCCTGCTCGACCTAGCCCCCACCATCCCCCTCGACGGCGAGCCGACCTGGGGCGACCTGGAAGGGCTGACCGTCGTGTTCGCCTTCCGCGACCCCGAATCCGGCATCCGCAGCGTCGAGGTGACGGTCGGGACCGAGAGGGGCCTCTTCGACGTCATGCCCCCCACCCTCTTCCCGTATCCCGAGGACGGGACGCTGTACCTCTCCGGTCTGCCCCTCATCAACTCCTACACCTACTTCGTGGGTGTGCGGGCCGAGAACCAGGCTGGGGCCTGGAGCAGCTGGGAGTGGTCCGACGGGGTCCTGGTGGCCATCCCCGGCCCCGAGGCGACCATGTCCTACCCGGAGGGCCGTATCAGCGACACCCGCATCCTCGTCGAGATATCCGTCGTGGACCCCAGGGACTACAACGTGACCCTTGGCGACCTGCGGATGCGCAGCGCCATCATGTCCGGCGACGACTGGACCTGGTCCGAATGGCAGCGCATATCCAATTCCAAGACCGACGTGACCTTCGAGGGCAAGCGTGGCTTCCGCTACCAGTTCAGGTACCGGGCCCAGAACGAACTGGGCAGCTGGGGCGAGTTCGTCGAGTTCGCCGAGGGGTACTGGGTCTTCATCAACAACCCACCCGTTGCCAACGGAGGTCCATCCCAGAGATCCCGCACTGGCGAGACCGTCCAGTTCTCCGCCGACGGCTCCGAGGACCGGGACGGGGACGATCTGGCCTACAGCTGGGACTTCGGCGACGGCGACCAGGCGACTGGCCTGTATGCCAGCCACA
>JAUVRF010000314.1 GCA_030597775.1 Methanobacteriota archaeon
GAAGGTGAGGGCGGAGAGGAAGGCCACGGCCAGGTTGCCGAACAGTCCCCGGTACTTGAAGACGACCTCGTAGCCTAGCAACAATGTGAGGGCCAGGGTCGTGATGAGGACGGGCAGGAGCTCGATCTCCGAGAGAGTGACGATGGCCGCCGAGAGCACGATGCCCACGATGAAGCACACCATGGCGAACCAGAGGACCTGGCTCATCGTCAGGCGGCCGGAAGGCAGCGGTCTTCCCGGATGCGCCTTCCGGTCCACATTGTGGTCCATGTAGTCGTTGAGGGCATTGCCTCCACTGGTGACGAAGAAGGGGACCAGCATTCCCAGGATCACGGGTAGGAGCAGGTCGGTGTCGGCAAGGTCTGACCCCAGGACCACGAGCATGCCCAGGAGAGCGGAGAAGCTGGCCATTGCGGCGTTCATGGGCCGGGCCAGCTCCACGTAGGGGTTCATCGGGATGGAACAATCCTATGGTGTATATAAATGGTTGGGGATGTCCATTCGAGCTCATGATGTGGCGGCCCATCTCAATCGTAACTGGCCCTCATCTCCTCGTCGACCGATGACAGCGACCGCGACCTCAGGGGAATGATGGCCTTCAGCCCCTTTCGGTACCTGAGCAATGCCTCACCCTTTGCCATGTCATATTGGTCCACGACCTTGAACACCGGGTCCCGCAGGTTCTGGATGTCCCACAGCTCCCATTCCTCCATGGGACTGAACTCGATGACGGTCTCGCCCTTCCGGAAGGTGTACCCGTACAGGTTGCCGTACGCCTTTGACCTGGTCGTCTCGTTCATGATGAGGTCCACGAAGACCCAAGGGTCGAATTCGATCTCGGACTCCAGTTCCTGCTCCTCGTAGCATCGTATCCGGTCACTCCGCAGCTCTATCATCATCGGCGGCTTGATGTTGCGATTGGAGTACTTGTAGAAGAAGTAGTAATTGATCAGCAGGCCGAGGAAGAGGAAACCGCCAAGGGCTTCAGGGTTCATGACCGCGGCTATGATGATCATGATCACCGATAATAAGAAGGGCCAAACGAAGAAGTAGACGCCACCTAGCTTCGGCTTGATCCTGCGGCGGCGGATGCGGATGACCTCACCAAGATCACCGAAGAAGGGCTCGTCGTCATCGACAGCCCTCCCGGTCATGGTGGAGACTTCATCATCGGTCCCGATACGCCCCATCTGACACGACCCCAGGGAATGAGATCCCCATGCTATCATTGTCGCTCGTGGTTCTAATAGATATCCATCCGCTAGAACCCGTCCAGGTTGGTCTGTTTGCGTGCCAGCTCCAAGCCCGTGACGAAGTCCGAGCCCGGGTCGGCCTCGGCAACCTTTCGGCGCATGGTGTCCGCATTCTCGGCGGACTGCCCTCGAGGATGGTTGTTGAAGACCACGTAGGTCTTGCTGGCCCGCCTCGCCACATCCATCAACCTTGGGACCCACTCCGTGAGCTCCTGGTCCGAGTAGAGGTAGTCGTACCGCTCCCACGCCTGGTCGTGGTCGTACCATGCTCCCGCGTTCCGACCATGGAGCCTCACGTAGCCGATGTCAGAGGTGACCACGTCGGTGGGAGGCATGAGGCCGCGGATGCTGGGCATGTCGCAGTTGACGAACCCCAGGTCCATGGCGGAAAGGGCCTCGTACATCTTGCCCCTCAGCCATGAGCTGTGGCGGAACTCCACGACCGAGGGCCAGTCCCTCGGGAGAGCATCACGGAGGTTGAGGACGAAAGTGGCGTTGGCATCGGAATGTCGGAAGGAGTTGGGGAACTGGAAGAGGAGGCAGGCCAGCTTGTCCGCCTCCCTGATGGGCTCTATGGCCTCGAGGAAGGGAGGCAGCGACCGGTCGGGGTCCTCGCGCTCGTGGGTGATCGAGCTGTGGGCCTTCACAACGAACTCGAAGTCCTCGGGGACCTTGCTCGCCATGGTCATCATGTTCTTGGCCGACGGGACCTTGTAGTACGTGGAGTTCAACTCCACCATGGGAAAGCGGTCGGCGTAGAAGGACAGCATGTCCCTCTCCGAGATGCCCCTGGGGTAGAAGTAGCCCTTCCAGTCGGCGTACGAGAAGCCCGACGTGCCCACCCTGAACATGCGCAACGACCACGGTGGGGAGGGTCCATAAGGGTTTCGGACGGGTGGGTGGAAGTGGGTCCTCCGTACGCCTTATTACCCCGCCCGCCCATGGGGGACGCCGTGCCCTACGAGATGGTGAACAAGGTAGCGGAGCTGGAGAACGAGCTCCGTCGGATGCGGGAGGATGTGGACATCTGGGACCTCCTGTCCGAGCACCGCCTGCCCTACGGCCACGAGCGACGCATGCGGGCCATGGTGGCATCGATGGAGGAGCGGACCTCGTTCACCGAGATCATGGATGCCATGGCCTCGGGAGAGCCCTTCTACCTGGAAGGGGCCGAGCAGGTGGTACCCACCCCGATCAGGCTCCTGGACCTGGCCCGTGACGAATGGCGGAACCACTACGTCCAGACGTCCTGCGCATGCCTTGCCCAGGCCAAGGAGCTCCACGGCCTGGCCGCCCGGGCGACCCCCGAGGTCCGGCCCTTGCTGCATGCCGACACCACCCGTCTGCTCTACGCCTTCCTCCTCCGGTCGGTGAGCAGACACGAGGCGGTCCCCTCTGGGATGGGGGTCGTGGTGGACCTCAGGACAGGTGAACCGGACTCGGCCGTCCTTGAGATCGATCCGTACGGCTTCGTACCCTCGCTCGCCATCGCCCTGGCCGCATTGGAGCATCCCAGCGCCTTCACTCCCCTGATCCCCGACCTGGAGACCTACAAGGAGGACAGGTGGATCGTGTACGAGCAACGGACGGACCTTTCCCTCGAGAAGACGGTCCGGGTGCGATTGGACGACCTGGTCGCCTACGATTTCGAACCCGACGCCAGGTCCCAGACGATGAAATGGATGGTGGAGGACTTCCACGCACGGTACCTGGAGACCTCACGTCTGTTGCGGGACCTGCTCCTCACCACGGCGGCAGCGGAGATGACCCGTCGGGAGCCCGCCATGTGGCGCGAGGTCCTGCGTGGGGAAACGACGGAGCTGGGCCGTCACGTGGACGAGGCCCACGCGAATCTGGGGGACGCGGTGCGCAAGGTGGCGGACATCCTCCAGTCCCTGGAGGCGGGCCAGAAGAGCGCGTACGTCGCCACCGGGTACCACTACGTGTGAGCTAGGGATCCGGGTCCAGGCGCGCAACCTTAAATACCACTCCTCGCACTACCGAGGCAAACACCCCCAAGGGCCCGTGGGGTAGCTTGGTCCATCCTCGAGGCTTTGGGAGCCATGGACTCCAGTTCGAATCTGGGCGGGCCCA
>JAUVRF010000187.1 GCA_030597775.1 Methanobacteriota archaeon
CGGGCACCGTGGCGCTCATCCTCGAGGTAAACACTTGGAATGACCCCCTCGATGTGTTCACCGGAGTCTACAACATCTTGGATGATGCCGCCGACATCGGCGACCTCTGGAACGACTACTCGACGAGCAAGTACGGTAACGGTCTCCTGGACGCTGACGAAGCGATCAACGGCGAGGAGTTGGGAAGCGACTTGGACGATTAGTGAGCGCCGGGACTAACGGGGAATCTTTTTCTCCCAGCGAGCTCCTGCGCTGACCATAATGGACCCGATTCCCCTACCCTACGGTGCCGGCACCCTCCCCTTCGACAATGCCCGGGAGTCCGTGGACTACGTCGAGGCCTACTTCGCCGAGTTCCCCTTCGTGCCCCAGGACTTCGAGGCCGAGGCCCTGGAGATCTGGCGCGGGCGGGAGTTCCCCCGCATCAAGACCCAGGACTGGGGGCCCGTGTCCGGTGAGATCGAGGACCTGGAGGCCTACTGCGACCGGCTGGAACGGGCGGCGCGGGCCATTGCGCCCCTGGCGCCCCAGCGGTGGCTGGTGCTGGACGAGCCCCTGTTCCAGTCCATCGGGACCCCCTTCTTCCCCGGCAGCCCCGACCTGGCCCTGGAGACTGTGAACGCGGTCATCAACTCGACTACGATTCCCGCCAAGTGGGGGCTGCACGTGTGCGGGAACACCGACTTTTCCATGCTGTCCCGGCTGGACATCGACCTCTTCCACTTCGACGCGTGGATGGCCTGGGACGCCATCAAGCTCTACAAGGCCGACCTGGAGGCCTTCATCGGCTCGGGTGGGGTGGTGGCGCCGGGGCTGGTCCCTGTTGGACCCGAGGATGCCGAGGGGGAACGGACCCTGGAGATCGCGCGGGAGGCGGTGACGGTGCTCGGTGACCTGGGGCAGCGGGAGCTGCCCATCGGACCCGCCTGCGGAATGAAGGCGGTGAGCGCTGAGAGGGCCCACCGGGTCGGGGACCTGATCCGGGCCGCGATAGATGGCCTGTAGGGGCGATTTTCGGCCCCTGAATGTGAAACGTTTTATACCTCTGTATTGTTCCGGACGCCAAGCGGTGTACCGGGGGGAGACGGATACCGGTACAGGCTTATCCTCCCCTTGGAGGGTGGCCCGCTCACATCAATGGACCCGGGATGGATGTGGATGGCAGCAGATTCCTCCTCACGCAGGACCCCGAGGCGCATGGGATTGACCCTTCTCGCCTTGGCCATTGCCTTTATTATGATCAGCGGAGGCGTGTTGGCCTCCACGGATACGATCATCAAGGACGAGTTCACGGGCGAGGACGGTGACCCTCCCGACAAGAACAAGTGGGAGATCCACGACGATGACGGCACCGTCCAGATCATGGACAACAACCTGGACATCGAGGGCCATGCCTGGATCTTGACGAAGGAGGAGTTCCAGACCTTCCAGTGGACCATGAGCGTCCACGTGTCCCCCCTCTCGATGGATGGCACACCCATCGTCATCAAGCTCTTTTCCGAGGACCACGATGGCCATCTGAAATCGATGGTGACCGTCGAGTACGACACCACCACCGGTTGGTCCACCACCTACATCTTCGAGAAGGAGGAGCACATCGTCGAGAGTGGCATCAAGGCCGACCTGAACGAGTGGTTCCACGTGGTGGTGACCCTCGACCAGGAGGAGTTCGACATCAACATCACCCGGACGGCCGATGGAGGGGCCGTCTGGCATCACGAGGGCGAGTGCAAGGGCTTCCACAACGTCAACCACGTGGAGCTGGGCTCCGACGACGGTCACGTCAGGTACAACACCTTCCGCGTGTACGACGACATGTACCACTGGCAGGACCACAAGCAGACCACCGTGACCATCGTCATGTTCATCATCTTCGGCATCGTGCTGTTCCTGCCCTTCGTCTACCGCCCGGTGGAGCACAACCTGGAGGCCTTCCTGTTCACCATGGGCTTCCTGGCCGTGAGCATGAACACCATCTTCATGGACAAGTCCCAGATCATCATCGTCGAGGGTGCCGACGCCCACTCGCTGCCGCCCTTCTGGACGGGCCAACTCGTCGAGTCGGCCCTGATGGACCCCCTCATGATCACCGCTGCCGTGCTGATAGCGGGCATGGCCTTCCATTACGGCCGTAACCACTTCAGGAGGTACATGGAGAAGGCCATCAACAAGATGCAACTGAAGGTCTTCGTCTTCATAATCATCGTGACCCTCGGCATGGTGGCAAGCATGATCACAGCCATCATCGCCGCGCTGCTGCTGGTGGAGATCATCACCGTGCTGCGTCTCGATCGGAAGACAGAGACAGAGCTCACGATCATCGCGTGCTTCTCCATCGGCATGGGAGCGGCCCTGACCCCGATCGGCGAGCCCCTTTCCACGATCGTGATCGTGACCAAGCTCCAGGAGGACTTCTGGGACCTGGCGCGCAACATCGGCAAGTACGTCATCCCCTCGGTCATCGCCTTCGGGATAATCGGCTACTTCTACGCCACCCGGTCCCACGTGAGCCGCAACACCCTGTCCGAGGACAAGGTGGACGAGAAGCAGAAGGAGGTCTTCATCCGGACCGGCAAGGTGTACCTCTTCGTTATGGCCCTTGTGCTCCTGGGCACCGGTTTCGCGCCCCTCATCGAGTGGTACATCATCAAGCTGCCCCCCATGGCCCTCTACTGGGTCAACACATCCTCGGCCATCTTGGACAACGCGACCCTGGCTGCCGCCGAGATAACACGGAGCATGACACAGGAGCAGATCAACGCCGCCCTGATGTCCCTGCTGCTGTCCGGCGGGATGCTGATCCCGGGGAACATCCCCAACATCATAGCCGCCAGCAAGCTGCACATCACATCCAAGGAGTGGGCCAGCTTCGGCGTGCCCATGGGCATGGTCTGGCTGGCGATATTCTTCGTGGTCCTGTTCATCCTCAAGCTCTGAACGGGGGCGAAGGCCCGGTGTCTGGCCCGTTGCGTGGCGTCCACAGGTCAACGGATATATACGGGAGTCCTCCTATTCACCCAACCACGGAATGTGCTGGAGGTCGAGCAGATAACCGAAGAGGGTGGTGACGGGCGCAAGCCCCATGTGCTGTTCATCGTCTGCGATTGCATGACGAACGACGTGCTCACGGTACCGCGGTACCGGAAACGCGTCAGGTTCCCCCGATGGTTCTCGGACCGGTCGCTGGTGTGCACCCGGATGATCACCTCGTCGACCACCACCACGCCGTCCTTCGGTTCCATGCTGTCGGGCCTCTTCCCGGCCCAGCACGGCATCCGGCTGCTGCACGGGCACCGGCTCAGGAAGGGCGTCAAGACGCTGCCGATGCTGCTCAAGGAGCAGGGCTACCAGACGGTGGCCGAGGTCTCGGGGCCCCTGTTCACATCAGCGGGCCTGGAGAAGGGCTTCGACGTCTTCGACTACCGTGGCCGGGAGCACCTTGTCTCGGGGGACCTGATGCTGGAGAAGCGTGACAGGATCGTGAGATTGCTCAGCGACGATGACCGGCCGTCCTTCGTGATGCTCCACATATGGGACCTGCACGACCCGCGGTACAAGTACATCAAGAACGGGGTGTTGAACAAGGCCTTCAACGAGCGGTTCAAGTACCTCACCTATTACGACGACTACCTGGACACCATGAGGTACGTGGACGACTACCTGATGGGACTGCTCGAGGCCGTTCCCGCAGAGGCCGTGGTGGCGCTCACGGGCGACCACGGCGAGATGTACCAGACCAACGTGTTCGAATCCGCGGCCACCTACATTGTCAAGGTCGCCACGGGCAACAACAAGTTCATGACCAGCCACGGGCAGGACGTGAACCTCCAGCTGCTCGAGGTGCCATTCTGGATGAGGTGGCCGGACGGCCCCACGCCCCCGGTGACCATCGACCGGGTGGTGCGGAACGCGGACATATTCCCCACCCTCCTGGAGGCCGCGGGGGTTGGCTCCGTGCCCAGGATGCAGGCCGAGAGCCTGCTGCCCCTGATGGATGGCTCCGGGGACTCCAATCGCATCGCCTTCTCGGAGTCGGGAGGTGGTGGCATGGGCCGCAAGGACATGGTGGCCTTCTCTGTCATGGACAACCACTTCCAGGTAAGGTACTACCCCCACACCAAGCGGGGGTACGAGTTCTGGTCGATCCCGAAGAACAAGCGGGTCAAGGCCGAGGGGGAGGCCTTCGAGCTGTACAAGGGCCTGCTGGACGATTACCTGATGTCCGCGGTGAAGGCCGATGTGAGGGGCATGGCCAGGGTGGATCCCGAGGACGCTCCGGCTGTCGACTGAGCTCACTTCGGATCGAGCCTCATTATCGGCCGGGTCTCGGACCGCCTCGCGACCTCTTTGAAGCCAATCTGTTCGAATGCTGACATGAGGCCCGTGTAGACGAAGGCGTCCACCCCCTTCCCGTCCTTGGGGTCGGTGGGGTAGCCCTCCAGGATGGTTGCGCCGTGCTCCCTGGCGTACCCGACGGCGGCGCGCAGCAGGGTGACGGAGAGGCCCTTGCGCCGGTGGGCCTTGGCGATGAAGAAGCAGATGATGGACCAGACCGGCTGATCGTCCACGGGTTTCAATATCTTCGACTTCGCGAAACGGGGGAATGACTCCCGTGGGCCCAGGGATATCCAACCCGCCGGCGCGCCATCCGAGTATGCCAGAAGGCCCGGCTCCTCTCCGGCCTCCACGCGGGAGCGCATGGCCTCCTTGTTC
>JAUVRF010000555.1 GCA_030597775.1 Methanobacteriota archaeon
ACCTTCTCCCGCCTTACAATCCCGAGGCATCCCACGTTCACGATGCAGTTTCCCACGTAGCCCTCGTCGAAGTACAGTCCTCCAGTGACGGTGGGGTTGCCGATGCGGTTGCCGTAGTCCCGGATGCCGGCCACAACACCGCTCATCAGGTACTTGGGGTGCTTGACCCCCACGGGCACCTCCTCGTGGGGGATGTCCAGGGGACCGAAGTAGAGGGGGTCGACCAGGGCCACGGGCTGGGCGCCCATGCACAGGACGTCGCGGATTATCCCTCCGATACCGGTGGCCGCACCACCGTAGGGCTCGATGGCGCTCGGATGGTTGTGGCTCTCGATCCTAAGGGCGTATGCCCACTCGTCGTCGATGGCCATCACACCGGCGTCGTCCCGGGCGATGACGTCGGGGTTGTCCACCATCAGGATGTGCTCCCTGAGGTAGTACAGGGAGCTCTTGTAGCAGCAGTGCTCCGACCAGGCCTGTCCCAGGGCCTGGACCTCAACGTCGGTGGGGTTGCGCCCCTCCCCCGTGAAGTGTTCCTGGATCCGGGTCATCTCCTCGATCGAGAGGCCGAGGGCAAGTTCCTGGCTTATCTTCTCCAGGTCGTGGGAGTGGGCGTCACGTATGTTCACGTCCAGGAGGGGCAAGTCGCAAAGGCGCTCGTTGAAAAACATCTCCGACCGACCTCGCATCAGAGGATCTTGACCGAGTAGTTGTGTATCACCGGGTTCGCCAGGAGCTTCTCGCACATGTCCTCGAGTGTCTCGAGGGCCCGCCGTTCGTTCGGCTCATCGAGCTGAACGTGATAGATCTTGATGGTGCTCACCGCCCCGATGCCCTCGAAGCCCAGCAGGGACAGGGTCTTCTCGACGTTCTTCCCCTCCGGGTCCGCGACTCCCTTCTTTAGCTCAACTCTGACCTCTGCATCTACCACAGAATCACTCCGCTGGATGGGCCCTTGGGTCCCACATGCTCCGTAATGCGGAGGGCGATAATAAGCCTGTCGCGTCGAGGTCGGGAAAAGGGGGGCGGACCGGGTCGTCCCGAGCTCTCAGTCATCCTTCCGGTCCAGGGCCTGTTCCACCATGCGAAGGGCGCAGAGGTCACCGCACATGGAGCAGGCGTCCTCGCCATCTGGATTGCACGCCGCCCGCATGTCCCGCGCCTTCCGGCTGTCCAACGACAACTCGAACATCCGTTCCCAGTCAAGGGCCTTCCTCGCCTGGGCCATGGCAAGGTCTCGGTCCGCGTCGATACCCCGCGTCAGGTCGGCGGCGTGGGCGGCGATGAGGCTTGCCACCACCCCTTCCCGCACGTCCTCCACGCCGGGCAGGCCGATGTGCTCGGTGGGGGTGACGTAGCACAGGTAGTCCGCGCCGGCCCATGCGGCCAGGGCGCCTCCTATCGCGCCGGTGATGTGATCGTAACCGGGTGCGAGGTCGGTGACGATGGGCCCTAGTACATAGAAGGGTGCGCCCTTGCAGACCGCCTTCTGCATGCGCACGTTGGCCTCGATCTCGTGGATCGGGATGTGCCCTGGCCCCTCGACCATGACCTGCACCCCGGCATCCCAGCATCGCTCCACCAGCTCGCCCAGGATGAGCATCTCCTGCATCTGGGCCCGGTCAGTGGCATCCGCCAGGCACCCGGGGCGGAGGCCGACACCGAGGCTGAGGGTGATGTCGTGCTCCCTCGCGATGTCGAGGAGCTGGTCGAACTGGGAGTAGAGGGGGTTCTCCTGGTCGTTGTGGAGGATCCACGCCACCAGGAAGCTGCCGCCCCTGCTGACGACTCCTGTGACACGGCCCTGGCGTTGCAGACGCTCCACGCTCTGCCTAGTGATGCCGCAGTGCACGGTGACGAAGTCCACACC
>JAUVRF010000300.1 GCA_030597775.1 Methanobacteriota archaeon
AAGAGGGGTGAAGGGTACACCGACTTCGCCAGGAACTACCTCTCCTCGAGGGCTATCGCCTCGAGGGCAATCGCCTCGAGCTCAAAATGCTAAGCAGTTACTACCCCGGACTACTGCTGGCCCTATTCCATGTCTTCTCCCATTATCTAAGCCAGGGATGACAGTAAGGCTTATTAAGAACCCTGGTATTACCAACATTCCCGGCGACTAGCCAACATCCAACGCGTAGGAGGGACCCCCCGGGCCCCGTATGCACTACCGAGGTGTCGTGGATGGACAATAAAAAAGTAATGGAAAAGGTGAAGGAGGCCATGGAGAGTGCGCCTCCACGCAAGTTCTTGGAGACGATAGAACTAGCCGTGAATCTACGGGACCTCGACATGTCCGTCCCTGCCAACCGGATCAACGAGGAGATCATTCTCCCCAAGGGCCGTGGCAAGGATACTCGCATCGCGGTCATCGGCTCCGGTGAGATGGTGCTCAAGGCAAAGGGCGTGGCCGACGTGGTCATCCAGCCCGACGAGATCGAGACCATCGCGGACGACCGCCGCGCCGCACGCAAACTGGTGCGCAGCGTGGAATTCTTCGTGGCGGAGGCGCCCCTCATGCCCACCATCGGCAAGAGGCTGGGCGCCTTCCTGGGCCCGCCGGGCAAGATGCCCAGGCCCCTGCCCCCTGGCACGGACCCCACGGGGATCGTGGCCAACCTGAAGAACACCGTGCGCGTGCGCACCCGTGACAAGACCACGGTACACGTCCCCGTTGGGACCTCCAAGATGTCCCCCGAGGACATCACCACCAACATCATAGAGATCATGCGCCGGATAGAGTCCAAGATGCCCCGCGGACCGGGGAACATCGGGCCGGTGTACATCAAGACCACCATGGGACCCTCTGTGAGGATCAACTAGGAGGTGATGAGATGGCCCATGTAATTAAGTGGAAGATGGACCGGGTCGAGGAGCTCACCGACGCAATGACCTCCAGCCCCGTGGTCGGGATCGTGAACATCCATGGCATCCCCGCCAAGCAATTGTCGAAGATGCGGGCCCGCCTGAGGGGCCGCGTCGGTCTGCTGGTCACCAAGCGCACCCTCATCGACATGGCCCTGGACAAGGCCGCGGAGTCCCGCCCCGGCATCGACGGCCTCAAGGAGGCCGCGGAGGGCCAGGTGGCCCTGGTGTTCACCGAGGAGAACCCCTTCAAGCTCTTCAAGTTGATGGAGAGGACCAAGACCGCCTCGCCCGCCAAGGGCGGCGAGGAGGCTCCCAACGACATCGTCATCAAGGCTGGTGACACCGCCTTCAAGCCCGGCCCCGTGATCCGGGAGTTCCAGAACGCGGGCATCCCCGCGGCCATCGAGCGCGGCAAGGTGGTCATCAAGAAGGATGCGGTGCTGGTCAAGGCCGGCGAACCCATCCCGAAGGACCTGGCTTCCGTCCTGCCCCGCCTGGACATCCTGCCCCTCATGCTCGGACTGGACCTTCAGGCCGCCTACGAGGACGGCATCGTGTACCAACCCGACGTGCTGGACGTGGACACCGACGCCCTCATGGGCCAGATGTCCGCAGGCGCCGCTGCCGCCTTCAACCTGGCGGTGTATGCCAGGATCTTCAACCAGGCCACCATCATGCCCATGCTGGCCGAGGGCAAGACCTTCGCTTTCAACCTGGCCGTCGAGACGGGCATCATGACCCCGGAGACGGTGGAGCCCATCCTGGCCAGGGCGAACGCCAAGGCGATGGCCCTGGCATCCCAGATCCCCGACGCCCTCACCGACGAGCTGCGGGAGAAGCTGGCAGGCGCTGCCGCCGCGGCCCCCGCGCCTGCGGAGGCCCCCGCCGACGAGGCCACCAAACCCGACAAGGAAGAGGACAAGAAGGACGAGGAGGAAGAGGAGGAGAAGGTGTCCGAGGAGGACGCCGCCGCCGGCCTGTCCGCCTTGTTCGGATGAGACTTACCGATTACCGAAGTGAATTGCGATCGAAAGACTGGAGGGAAAAAAACATGGAGTACGTATACAGCGCCCTGCTCCTCCACTCCGCAGGGAAGGACGTCACCGAGGACTCCGTCACCAAGGTCCTGAAGGCCGCTGGTGTCGGCGTCGACTCGGCCCGCGTCAAGGCCCTGACCTCCTCATTGGAGGGTGTGAACATCGACGAGGCCGTCGCCACGGCAGTCGCCGTTCCCACCGCAGCCGCCCCCGCCGCCGCAGCCGTCCCCGCAAAGGGCGGTGCCGACGAGGACAAGCCCAAAGAGGAGGACAAGGAGGAGGAGGAGGACAAGGTCTCGGAAGAGGACGCCGCCGCTGGGCTTTCGGCCCTGTTCGGCTGAGCGCCCTGCTTCGGGACCGTCCAAACACGCACAGGACACCGGTCCTGCCGGACCGGCAGGTATCCACCGGGAGCCCCCGGTCCGGCCTAGCGAAGCCGCGAGGCAAAGGTCGGCGGCCTCCCGTTCCAACTTTTATATCTTGACCGCGATTCAGCTCCAGCCATAGGCGGTGGTCACGCGGCGGTCTTCACACGGGACAAATCCATCCTCCTGGCGTTCCTCACGGGCGCCCACTTCGTCACCCACATCATGCTGGTGGCGTACGTCGCAGTGGCTGTGCTGGTGGGAGAGGAGTTCGGGTACGAGTCCAACGTCCAGCGCTTCGCCCCCATCACCTTCACCCTCTTCACCTACGGCGTCGTCGCGGTGGCCACGGGCTACCTGGCGGACCGGTACGAACCCATCAAGATGCTCACCCTGGGCCTGGCCATCGCGACCATCGCGTCCTTCGGGATCGCCATCTCCGTCAGCTACCACATGCTCCTTGCATTCTTCGTCCTCCTGGGCATCGGCCTGGGCTTCTACCACCCGGTGGGCCTTTCCTACATCTCCAAGGTCTTCGGGCCCAAGCACCGGGGCAAGGCCCTGGGCATCAACGGCATCGGGGGCAGCATGGGGTGGCTCCTGTCCCCCATCCTCACCGCCATGATCGCCGCCTGGTACGGTTGGCGCCTGGCGTTCGTCGCCTGGGGCTGCCTCGGCCTGGTATTCATCGGCCTGGTCATCTTCATATTCGGCTCGGGCGTGCTGAGGAGCCCCAACGGCAAGAACGAGAGGAACGACCCCGGCAAGAACAAGAAGGCCGTGGTCGACCTCAAGGAGGTGGAGGCCACATCGGAGGAGACGGTGGCCAAGACCAGCCGTGAGGACTACAAGACCAGCCTTCGCACCATGCTCACGTTCATGGTCCTCATCGTGATACTCATAACGGTGTTCCGCGGGTTCTACTTCCACGGCCTCACGGACACGCTGCCCACCTTCCTGCAGGAGGAGAGGGGCGACGACCTGCCCAGCGACGACCCCTCCGTCCGGCTCATCATCGCAGGGGGCTTCCTCAGCATGC
>JAUVRF010000450.1 GCA_030597775.1 Methanobacteriota archaeon
AGCCGCAAGGTAGGCATCGACATCTATCTTGTTCACGGTATCCGTGTCGAAGTGGCCAACGACCCCGGAGCCCGGTATCTGTCTTGGTCCGATGCTCGAGTGGTTCCCGCGGTTGATGTACCAGCCGACGAGGGCGGCAAGGCCTGCGGCAGCGCCCACCTTCATGAAATCACGCCTGGTGATAGGCATCTTCAGCCACCTCCGAAGATCACTGCGTTGTCACCCTTGTACGCCTGGATGACCCATTCGATCGTGTTGTAACCGCAGATGTGATGGCATCGTCCGCAGCCGATGCAGGTGTCGAAGGCCACTATCGGACCCTTCTTCGGCTTGTCGTCCTCGCCCTCGACGGTGCTGAAGGAGCCCTTCTCGATGGCCTCCACCGGGCAGATGGTGCGGCAGGGCATCGAGCAGTGGACGCCCTCTTCGGACTTCTCGTAGTTGCCATCTCCGTCGATGTCGAAGTGGAAGGCGCAAGCCACCTCGTTGATGAGGGGCTGACCGCCGCTCTGGAATCCTATACCGATGTTCACGAAATCGGACTTGGTGACCCCCTCGCAGCCGGGGTTGGGGCAGACCCAGTCGTTGGGCAGTTCGTCGAACCTTTGCTGCCTGCCATCGGTGACATCGTAGATGTATCCGCAGGTGGTGCAGTACCAGATGCCAAGCCTCTCGGCCTCGTCGAAGTACTCGATGTAGGGGACGCCGTAGGAGTTCTCCTCGTCACGCTTGGTGGCCCAGACCTTCCTGTAGCCCCGCTCCTGCTCCGCGTCCTGCAGCCCCGTCAGTACGTCCGCCTGGGCGGGACTTGCGCCCCTTGCTATGGCCAGACCGACGAACCCGGCGCCGCCGATGAGCCCGAGGTGCTTGATGAACCTCCTCTTGTCCTCGTCGGCCATCTACTTCCCCTCCCCGAACACGCTATTGACCTTGAGGTCCCGTATGTAGACCCTGACGGGCAGGTCCACCGGGCATGTAGGCTCGCAATGTCCGCAGAGGGGACAGAGGTACGCCGCGTCCTTGGACTTCATCTCCTCTATGGAGAAGAGGTCCTTGTCGGTGTACACGCCCACGGCGTCCTTGACCCGGAGGGTGATGTACCTGTCGGACTCCTTGTCCTTCCTTATCCGGATCACCACCTTCATGAGGGGGTCCATCTCGTTCAGGCGGTCGATGGTCAGGAACCTGTCGGGCTGAAAATCGCCTATGGCACGGTTGTAGTTCTCGATCCTCACGCGAGAGATCATCTTCACATCCGGCTCGTTGGCCCTGGCCGCGATGAGGAATCCAGATGGGTCCCAACCGTAGGGGCAGTTCGTGGCGCATCGCCGGCACTCGTAGCAGTACATCGCGGAGGGGTACCCCGATATGGCGGACGATATCGAAAGACCGCCAAGAAAACCGCCCAGGGTGAGGAAGGCCGCCACGTTGAAGACCTTCCAACCTCCCGACATGAACTCTCGTCTTCTGATCTCAGGATTGGGGTCCTTTACCATCTGACCACCACCGAATTCACGGCCTGTTGGCGGGGCATGCTCATAGGAGCTCATATATGTTATGCCCGGGGACCCCCGATTAAGGACAGTGCCAGACCATGTCTGGCAGGTCCTTTAAAAACCCTCCGTCCAAAGTATTCGGAGGCACTAAAATAAAAGGGGAAAATAGGGAAGGAACGTCCGCTAGGTACGTCCCCCGCCCGTCGTTAGACCTCTCCCTCCGCGAGGAGCGCGAGGAGCAGGAAGAGGTAGCGGATGAACAGCATTCCTCCGATGAGCACCATCACGAGGGAACCGGTGACCCGGATGGAGATCATCTTGTCCTGGGTCTCGACCCGGTCGCTGTAGGCGGCGAAGCCCGCCGAGGCGATCACCATGGGGACGGTGGCTCCCAGGGCGAAGAGGAACATGGCAAGACCCCCCAGGAGGGCCGCGTTGAGGGTGCCCTCGGCCAGATTGGCCGCGGCCCCCCCGAGGATGGCGAACTCCAGGATGCTCACCACGAGCATGCAGGTGAGCCCCAGGATGGAGCCCCAGACGAGCACGAAGGTCCGCTCCCCACGACTGCTCGCTGGGACGAAGCGGAGCAGCAAGCTGGTGATCGACCTGGAGGCCTTGTGGGCCCGTTCGCTGGAGGGTCCCTCGCAATCCTCCGCCGCTTTGGCTTGCGCCAGGCTCGCCGGTGTCCCGCCCGCAGGGCTCTGGCCGGAGGGGGTCTCCTCCATCGCCCTCTCTCGCTCCTTCCGCAGCTCGTCCTTGGCCTTCGCGGCCTTCACGAACATCCCGAGGCCCATGACAACGATGATGGCCCCGAGGACCATGTAGCCGACGACGTACATCCAGATGGCCGCGTCCTCGAAGGCCGCCGAGGAGAATATGGCATAGCTCACGGCGCCCCATATGAAGCCGATGACGGTGAATATGACCAACCTGGGAAGGC
>JAUVRF010000137.1 GCA_030597775.1 Methanobacteriota archaeon
GATGACCATCGACAAGTACACTGGCCTCGACACCACCCCCTGCGTCAGCCCCATCACCCCCGTGGGCCTCCTCCCCGAGCGCCATGACGGGGTGGTGATCGCCTACGTCAGCCAAACGCCCCAGACCTACGGCGTGCGGGGCACCGACGTCGACGCCGACCTGGAGAACATCCATTCCTCGGGCCTCTTCGCCGGCTCATGCTCCATCTCCAACACCTTCCTCCAGCTGTCCCTGGTGAGGCACGGCAGCGTGTTCCAGATAATCGATCCGTGGCTCACCTCCTGGTACGTGCAGCTGGGCGCCGAGATATTCTACAGGGACGTCGCGTACGGTGGGGTCACCGTGGGCGAGGCCTACGACGCGGCCCTCTCGAAGGTGGGTCCCAAGTACGTTACCGAGGAATGGTGGTGGGACCACTGGGAGAACATCGTGTACTTCGGCGACCCGGACCTTCGCATCTACACTCCCAACGCACCCATCGACCGTCCGCTGCCCGTCACCTCCTCTGTGGTCATCGAGGGCCATGCGGTGATGGGAGCCACCGAGCACCCGGCCGCCATGGGTGGCTCGGGGGGTTGGGCCCTGGTCCAGTGGGTCGGGGCTCTGGTACTGGCCGTCGAGGTGGGTAGGTTCGCCCTGCATCGGGGTTACCTTAGACCCATCACCGAGCGGATCCCGACGAAGGGAAGGCGGGCCTCCGTATAGGCCCAGTACTTGTCCCTGGAAGGCCCGTCAGGCAATATTCAAATAGCTCAGCTTGGGTATCCATCTCGCTCGATCCGACCGGACCTGAGACCCTGGACGAAGATCGGAGGACTGGATATGAACGAGACCTTCACCATACCGATTCCCCGGAACGAACCCGTCAGGAGCTACGCTCCCGGCTCTCCCGAACGCGCATCCCTGAAGGCCAAGCTGCATGACCTGAGGTCGCAGACGATAGAGATCCCCATAGTCATCGACGGCAAGGAGTACCGGACCGACAAACTGGGCGAGTGCCGAAGCCCCCACGACCACCAGACCGTGCTGGCCACGTACCATGTCATGGAGCCAGAGCACGTGGACATGGCGGTCAAGGCCGCCCTTCGGGCCCGGAAGGAATGGTCGGAGATGCCCTGGAACCACAGGGCCGGCATATTCCTCAAGATGGCCGACCTCCTGGCGGGTCCATGGCGTGACACGTTGAACGCATCCACCATGCTCGGTCAGAGCAAGAACGTGTACCAGGCGGAGATCGATTCCGCCGCAGAGCTCATAGACTTCTGGCGGTTCAACCCCTACTTCATGCAGCGCATCTACGACGACCATCCCAACTCCTCCCCCGGGATGTGGACCAGGCTCCAGTACCGTCCCCTCGAGGGCTTCATCTTCGCCGTCACCCCCTTCAACTTCACCTCCATCGCTGGCAACCTGCAGACCGCCCCCGCTCTGATGGGCAACGTGGTCCTTTGGAAGTGCGCCCGGTCCGCTGTGTACTCCGCCCACTTCCTCCGGGAGCTGTTCGCCGAGGCGGGCCTGCCCGACGGGGTCATCACCCTGATGTTGGGCTCCGGTCGAATGATGCCCGAGAAGCTCATCGCCCGCAGGGAGTTCGCCGGACTGCACTTCACCGGTAGCACCGCCGTCTTCCAGAACCTCTGGAGGGACATCAACTCGAACATCGGGAGCTACAACACCTACCCGCGCCTCGTCGGCGAGACGGGGGGCAAGGACTTCGTGTTCATGCACAACACGGCCGATGTCGACGCCACCGTGACCGCCCTCATCCGGGGCTCCTTCGAGTACCAGGGCCAGAAGTGCTCGGCGGCAAGCCGTGCGTACATCCCCCAGTCCCTCTGGCCCGAGCTCAAGAAGAAGCTGGTGGCAGAGATGGACACCATCAAGATGGGTGATGTGGAGGACTTCCGCAACTTCATGAACGCCGTCATCGACGAGGCGGCCTTCGACGACATAGTCTCCTACATAGAGTACGCGAAGAAGCACAAGAAGGAGGCCAAGATCCTTGTGGGTGGCGGGTACGACAGGTCCAAGGGCTACTTCATCGAGCCCACCGTCATCGTCACCACCGACCCCAGGTTCAAGACCATGGTGGAGGAGATATTCGGTCCCGTCCTCACCATCCATGTCTACGAGGACAAGGACTTCGTCAAGACCCTGAAGCTCTGCGACACCGCGTCCCCCTACGCCCTGACGGGGTCCATCTTCGCCCAGGACAGGGAGGCGATAGTGACCGCGGAGAGGTTGCTCGTCCAAACCGCTGGCAACTTCTACATCAACGACAAGCCCACGGGAGCTGTCGTGGGCCAGCAGCCCTTCGGCGGCGGCCGGGCTTCGGGGACCAATGACAAGGCCGGGAGTGCCATCAACCTGCTCAAGTGGTGTAGCCCCAGGACCATCAAGGAGACCTTCGACCCTCCCAAGGACTACAGGTATCCCTTCATGACCGAGAAGTGAGCTTCCCGGGAGATCGGGATCGCAGGGACGGAACGTCCAACGATAAGGATCTACTGGCCTTTCCGACCAAAGGGTCGGCCTAGGCGAACCACATCGTTATCATGCCTACCATGAAGGCGATGAGCATCGCGGCGATGAGCGTCGCCTTGGACATGGCAACGGCGGCGTTGATGCTGGTGGACAGCCTGATGGTGTTACCCTTGCCCCAGACCATCACGTCACCCACCTCGTCGCGGACGGCAGCGGACTCGGCCTCCTTCATATTGGCCAGGGCCTTGTTGACGGCCTCGTTGCACACGGCCACGATGACCTCGTGGTCGTCCTCCAACCCCACCGGGTTGAAGCCGCCCACGGACACGTTGACGATGTGGTTGTCGGTGGTGAGCAACTCGGCCTCGTCCACCTTCTCGATCACGCTGTCCCGGATCCTCTCGCGCAGGTGGCGCTCCATGTTGTTGCCGTCAGCAAGGATCCATGCCATCGTCTGGTCCCCCACCTCGACGACCAGGGCCTGTACGCCCGTGGGTCCCATGCTGTTGAACCCGCCCTCGTTGGGCACGTGACCCACACCCACCCGGTATCCCGAGGACTCCGCCTCGATGGCCCTCCGGGTGGCCTCCCCGATCTGCTCCTGTATCCGGCGGGCCTTGGGCGTCCCGAAGGGAACGTGCCCCGCCCCCGGGAGCAGGCAGTTGTGGCAGTCGATGAAGGTGCCCGGCGATGCACCCGCCTTCTCCATCTCCAGGTCGATGACGTGCCCGGCGGCCCCGTCCACGTCGTCGGTGGGCGATGGCGCGGAGGTCTGGGCCGCCATGACGGCGCCATTGAACGCCTGGGCGATGGCGGATATCCCGTCGTCCACGCGGATGAGGGGCGAGGCCTTGTCGGACCACTTGTCCAACCCCTCAAGGGCCCCCTTCATGTGGTCGCTGAGCTTCTTGAACTCCTGCAGGTCCACGGGATTGAGGTCGTGGTCGGAGGCGCCATGGAAGGTGAACACCTCGCCGTGCTCGCCCTTGAAGGCACGGGCGAACTTGCGGGGCATGTCAGAGCCTCCCAGCTCGCCCCAGGGTCCTGGATGGAGGGACGGGACCACGACGGTGGCTATCGGGGGTCCACCACTCTTCTCCCTGAAGGCGATCACCTCGGCCTTGGCGAAGGCAGGTTCCGAGAAGGTGCGGAAGAACCCCTCGAGCTCGTCACGGCCGGCATCACCGCCCTGGATCCAGTGCTCGAGGAAGGCCCGGAAGACGTCGGTCCCGTTCGTCCCGTAGTTATCGGACATGGGACGGGTCCCGAAGTGCATCGCCATGTGGCCGACCCCGATGAAGGTGCCCAGGAAGATGACCATCAGGACGATCGGCCGGAACTGCACGTCCCCGGTGTCGAACTCGTTGTAGTAGAGGTAGATGAACGGAAGCATCCCGAGCAGGGGCTGTGCCACCGTGGCAGGCAATGCCAGCACCCATCTTCGGGTGGCGGTCATCAGGTGGAACAGGTGGAGCACCATGGCGGTGGCCGAGTAGGAGAAGAGGTACCACTCGGGGAAGGTCACAAGGTCGAGGGTGATCAATGCGGTACCCAGGACAAGCATGATGCCCACTATGACCAGCATGACCAAGGCTATGAGCGCGAACCGGTAGAAGTACGCGGTGGCGCCCATCAGCCTGAGGTAGCCATAGGACAGTATCGCCCCGACCCATGCAGGGATGGCATAGAGGAGCAACGAGTAGCCGATCCACTCCATGACCCATCGGTCCCCCTCCCATGGGCTGTAGAAGAAACCGATGAGGAGTGACGTGGGAAGGATGAACAGCATGCCCCACTTGGGTTCCGGAAGGTCCGCCAGCAGCCTTGAGGAGTCCGCGAGCCTGTCCGTCTCAAGCTGCGTCGACCTCTCTGACCCATACGTCAGCACCGAGTCGCGGGCCAGAAGCATCACACCCTTATGGCCTCGATGATCGACCTCAGTGCGTCCTCTACGTCCTCCGACCGCTCCACGACGGTCCCGGTGACGACGATGTCAGCACCGGCCTCGACCGCTGCCCTCGATTGCTCTGGGCTGGTGATGCCTCCTCCGGCGATGACCGGGATGGACACGCTTGCACGGACCTGCCTCACCATCTCGGGCGGGACCGGTACGGGGGCCCCGGAGCCCGCCTCCAGGTAGACGAGGCCCATCCCCAGCATCTCCGCGGCCATGGCGTAGCCCACGGCCAGGTCGGGTCGGTCCCTTGGAACGCACTCGGCGTGACCCACCTCTCCCACGCGCATCCCCGGCTCGACCACGAGGTAGCCCATGGAGATGGGCTCGATACCCAGCTTCTTGATCACAGGGGCGGCCTTGGAGTGCTCACGTATGATGAAGTCGCAGGAGCAGCTGTTCAGCATGCTCATGAAGAAGATGGCATCGATGCGAGGTGAGAGCAGACCGGCGGAGGTGGGGAAAAGGATGGTAGGCAGGTCACACTTGTCCTTGATGGACTTGACCGTAGCGTCCAGGTCCTCGAGGGTGTAGCCCGTGGAACCCCCTATCATGATGGCGTCGGTGCCCGCCTCCATGGCGGCGCATGCCATCCGTCCCGCCTCCTCGGGAGGTTGCTTGTCGGGGTCGATGAGGGTGAAGTGGAGCTTGCGCTCCTTCATCATCCTCAAGAACTCTCCCATGATAGTCACGATATCCCTCCCGTAAGGCTTCCCACCAAGAAGGCGAGGAGCGCAAGCATCATACCCACCTTGTGGATGTGCTGAGCTTTATTGGGTGAGGACCTCACAAAGGACAGGGAGTATATAAAAGCAACGTCAGCAACGATGACGACTGCCAGATACGGCCATCCCATGGCGCCCGTGAAGTAGGGCCAGGGCGACAGGAGGACCGCCGCCAGGATCGAGAACGTGGCGGCCGTCCCGGCGCTGTCGACCCCCATCCTTATCGGCAACGTGCACCGTTCTCCCTTGTCGGCCTCAACGTCCTCGATGTCCTTGGTGATCTCCCTCCCCAATGACGCGAAGAAGGCCAGGGCGAACAGGATCGATACCAGGACCCATCCCTCGTGATCCGGTTCGGCGACGACGGAGGCACCGAACACGAAGGTGAGGGCGGAGAGGAAGGCCACGGCCAGGTTGCCGAACAGTCCCCGGTACTTGAAGACGACCTCGTAGCCTATCAACAATGTGATGGCCAGGGCCGTGATGAGGACGGGCAGGAGCTCGATCTCCGAGAGTGTGACGATGGCCGCCGAGAGCACGATGCCCCCGGTGACGCGCACCATGGCGACCCCGAGGGCCTGGCTCATCGTCGGGAGGCCGGCAGGGAGCGGTCTTCCCGGACGCGCCTTCC
>JAUVRF010000061.1 GCA_030597775.1 Methanobacteriota archaeon
ACGAAGGAGGGGAGCTTGCGGGCGCCGATGTACTGGGAGATGTGCTGGACCGTCACTCCCTCCAGGTCGTAGTCCCGGCTCAGCGTCCTGAAGCATTCGGCACACTCGGTCACGATGGTCTCCACCCCGGAGGCCCGGATGACCTCCGAGTTGCGTTCCCTCAGGCGGGCGAAGGTATCTGCATCCCCCTGCCACAGCGCGTCGTGGCCGCAGCACAGATGAGGGATCCGGTATACATCGGCCCCGACGGCATCGAGGAGGACCAGGGCCGATTCCCTGTGGGACCTCCAGTCGTGGGAGGTGCCGGTGAGGGGAAGCATGGCGCTGCAACCCGCGAAGTAACCCACCTTGCCCTTCCCCTCGCCCTCTTCGGGCATAAGGAGCTCCGCAGACCGCGCTGACCTGGTCGTCTGCCATGCCAGCAGGTCCCGACAGTGCTGGGGCCTGTGCTGGGGCTCGGCAACGACACCCTTCGACCGCATCATCAACGTGTGGTCGGAGAAGGTTATGCCCTGGGGACACGCGGCGGAGCATCGGTCGCAGGCCAGACATGACCAGACGTGTGACTCGGTCTCGGAGTGTATGTAATGGACCAGGTTCAGGCGGGGCTCGTTCCGCACGGGTCGGACCGGGCACACCCGGTCGCAGTTGCCGCATCCGTGGCACAGGTTCAGGCGCCATTCGTAGTCGTTGGTGTTGCGGGCGGCCCGGAGCGACGTGTAGGTGAGGAGGCCCACACCGATGGGGATGAGGATCAGGGAGGCCCGCAACCAGGAGGCGGACACCCACTGGAAGGTGGTCTCAACGACCTCGTGGATGGAGTAGACGGAGGCCATGAACACGTATGTGATGGCACCGGCGCCCAGGGCGGCCATCACGGGGTCGGCCATGGGGCGCTTGGCGCGGCGTCCCTCCGAGAAGGTGATGGGGTACTTGCGAAAGCTCCGGGTCAGGTACGCCAGGACCTTGTCGATCCAGGGCACCATGAGCACGGCGACGAAGGTGCCGATGATGAGGATGATGCCAAGGAACTTGCCCGAGATGATGTCCACGCCGAACAGCGTCACATTGGGCGCGGCCTTGAGCAGGCCGAAGGCCCACAGCAGGTACCAGTCGGGAAGCAACCTGTCGGGGGTGACGTCGGGATTGGCGGGGTCGCCCAGGGCGGGGGGGATCAGGGCCGAGAGGAGGCAGACGCCGGTCATCAGGTAGAAGAACAGGGCCAGGTCCCGAAGCGCCTCCTGGGGATACAGGGGAGAGCCTATCTTGGGGCGGGGCTCGCCCCTCCTCCTCCGCCGCGGCGCCAACTCCTCGTCCAGCAGGCGACGGACCCTGAGGTACTGGAGGATGAGGTCCCTCATCCTGGGGTCGCCACCCCCGCCCTTCCCGGTCCCGTTCCCCGTCGTTCGTCTCACCTCCTCAGTGGGGTTCCGCCAGCCCCTGGATGTACACCGCCACCACGTGGACCACCAACAGCACCACGGTGATTATCGGCAGCAGCAGCACGTGGAAGAAGTACATGCGTGTCAACGTGGCCGTTCCCAGCGTGACGCCACCGAACACCAGTTCCGCGAACCAGTCCCCCGCCACCGGGACGGCCCTGCACATCTCCACCCCTATGGTCCCGGCCCAGTAGGAGAGCTGGTTCCAGGGCAGGAGGTAGCCGGAGCCCCCGTAGAAGATGGTGAGGCCCAGCAGGGACACGCCCACGACCCAGTTCAGCTCCCGGGGGTTGCGGTAGGCCCCCGTGAAGTAGACCCTCAGCATGTGCAGGAAGACCGCTGCGATCATTATGTTGGCCGCCCAGTGGTGGATGGCCCGGAACATGTAACCGAAGGTCACGTCCTCCATGATACTCTCGATGCTGCCGTAGGCCTGGGAGGGATAGCCCTCGGCCGAGGGCACGTAGTAGAGGGACAGCACGAGACCCGTGATCCCCAGGATGATGAAGCAGAGGATGGCGATGCCGCCCAGGCAGTAGAACGGATACCAGTACCATACGGTCTTCGAGCCGTAGCGCTCGGCATGGCTGTGGGGCATCTGTCTGTCGATGGAGTAGTAGAGGCGCCGGGCGTCGCCGAGGTACCGGGCCGTGCGGGTCCGCTCCTCGACCCAGGCGAACATCGTGAGGACCACCCTGCGCCAGCCGTAACGGACCTGGACCAGGGCGGCCAGGGCCACGACGGCGAATGCGGACACCAGGAGGGCCAGGTCCCACCAGGTCTCGATCCAGTTGTCCACGTAGAACACCGGTCTGTCCTGGGCGGGGTCCGGGGTGGCCACGTATCGCAGGGCGTAGGGTTCCAGGGCGGTGTTCCCCGCCCTGTCGCGGATGGACGAGTCGATGTTTATCGTGTAGACAGTCCCCACGTCCAGCCCCTCGAGGGTGACGACGAGGACCCGGTCCGACCATGAGAAGGAGGTCTCGGCGATCGGGGACACCATGATGGCCTCCTCGACGCTGTCCCGGTCCATGGGTTCGCTCCACACGAGGCGCACGGAACCCCCTGGAATGACGTTGGAACCCGCCGGCGGCGTGGTGGCCTCCAGGTACGGCGGGATGCGGTCGGAGGAGCCGGCCGTGGTGAACGTGAGGAGGTAGGGCTCCTCCATGGGGTTGCCCCTGATGTCGGAGAGGGAGGTTCCCACGGTGAGGTTGTACACCGTACCCTCCTCCAGCGGGTGCTGGGGCGTGAGGGTGGCCGTCGCCCCCTCCCATGAGATCTCGGACCAGACGGCCGGCTCCCACGAGAGGGCTCCGGCCAGGGAGGAGGTGTTCACGTCCGGGGAGAAGGTGAGGATGACGTTGGTGACCAGGGTGACGTCCACGGAGCCGTTCACGGGGTCGGTGCCCAGCACCCGGGGCGGCACCAGGTCCTTGATCGTGAGGAACGTGGAGTATATGCTGGTGCCCATGGCGTTCCCGCCGAGGTCCTGGGCGCTTCCATCGATGTGCACGGTGTACAGCGTGTCGTAGTCCAGCAGCTCGTGCGGCGTGAATATCAGGGTGTCCTCCTGCCAGGACAGGCCGCCGGCGGTGGGAGGGTCGATGGAGAAGGCCACCTCGACACTGGCCCTGTCCATGGGTTCGCTGAACGTGATGCGAACGATGGCGTCCAGGGGCGCACGGGACGCGAGGATGCTCACCACGTACGGTGGGTACACGTCTATCCCGGAACCCGTTACGAAGTGGACCTCCATGGGTTCTTGGAGGTGGATGCCGTCCATGTCCCGGACCGAGGTGTCCAGGGTGAAGGTGTAGGCCGTGCCCTCCTCCAAGAACCCGTCCATGTTGTACCTTGCCACCTCGCCCTGCCAGGTGAAGGAGCCTGGGGCGAAGGGCGTGAGGTTGAAGGCCGCCTCGACGGAGGGCCGGTCCATCTCCTTGTTGAACACCAGGACGATCGGGGTGTTGACGTAGACGTCCACGCTTCCGTTGCGTGGCGAGGTATCCTCCACCACCGGGGGCGGGACAACGTGGAACCACAGACCATCCGGGTGGTCCCTGGAGAGGGGATTCTCGTTGAACTCGTCGACCCCGCACTGCATCCTCGCGTACAGGGGGTAATCACCTGGCACCGACGGGGCCCGCAGCCTCCACAGGTACTGGGAGCTGGTGTCCCCCGAGATCCCCACGGCCGGCAGCTTGGCATAGTTGAAGCCGGGGCTCCGGCCGGTCGGGTCCTCCTCGATCGTCCAGCCCCACATCTGGGGAAGGGATATGCTGGGATCGAAGTTGTCGCTGAGGAGCGACATCCCGATGGGGTCCTCCATCCTCTGCGCGGCCCCGGTCACGTTGACGAGGACAAGGATGTCGCTCTGGTTGGTGTGGACCGTGAGCCTATCGGTGAACATGGTCAGGTTGGCCCGGGAGGTGTTGGAGCCCACGATGCCGTGGCACCCCTCGGTGTTGCCGCAGAGGGTGTGGTTCTGGTCCGGCGCTCCCCCTGGAATGCCCAGGACGGGTACGAGCACCGCTCCCAGGGCGACGATGACGAGGAGGACTGCCAGCCCCGCCCGCGCCCTGCTACCCCGCATCATACAGCCTCCACCCTTCCTTCTATCACCCTGAGGGGGACCTTCGGGAGCGGTTGGGGGGGCGGGCCGTAGATGACCTTGGCGCCATTGAACGGGTCGAACGCTCCCTGGTGACACGGACAATAGATGACGCCATCCGGGTAGGGTCCGATGGGCGTGACACCCTCTGTGAAGTACACCTGGCAGCCCAGGTGGGTGCACTTGCTGACGAAGGAGACGAACCCCAGGTCGGTGCCCACCCGGTCCACCAGCTGCCCCGGTTCGAAACGGAGGAGGATCGCCTTGGTGCCCTTGACGAAGACCTTGGCGCTCTGGCCCACGGGGAACTCCGAGGCCACCACCTCCGTGCCGTGAAGATCGGCGTACCAGGGGCTCTGCCCCTCCGGCACGTGATACACGAAGGTCCTCTGGGATGACTCGTCCGAGGTGCCGCCCTTGGTGGTCAAGGAACGGAGGAGGGAACCGCCGAAGGCCCCGATCCAGGCAATGCCAGCGACCACCGCCCCCGCCTTGACGCAGGTGCGACGGTCCATGGTCGATGGAGGGTCCTCCTCCACTACGTACCTGTCCCGTTCCTCGCCCCCGTTGGTCATGTTCCCATTCCACCCCGTCAATCCTGCCTCGGGACCACCTTGTCCCTCCTGCGCTTGACGATCAGCTTGTCCGCCGTGTATCCCATGCGATAGACATCGGTGATGACCCCCAGCACCAGGAACATCCCCGCCAGTATGAGGGCCAGGGGTCTCTGGGACCATCCGTCGAGGAGCCCCCATAAGAACATGGAGGCGAACACCACCTCCAAGAGGACCAGGGACATGAAGACGAAGGAGAGTGCGCCGCTCGGTCTGGCCGCCTCCCTCCTCACCATGGTGCCCATCGGGGGAGAGGATGGGGTGACCTCCTTTGCCTCGATGGCCGCCTCGGCCTCCTCGAGGGTGAGATCCCCCCGTTGGAGCCTCCGCAGGATGTCCCGCAAGTTCACACCGTCCCATCGGTCCGTCGGAGAGCTGGCAGAGCTCCCGAACTAGGCCATGCTAGGGGCTGCCAGTAGATGGGTCCCAGCCCTTAAATGAGTTTCGCGGTCCGGACCTGAACGGGACCCGTCGTGGGAGGCCTTGGAGGTGCCCTCGAGGACCGCCAGACACTTCTCGCGTTTTGTAATCATCTCGCCAGGCTTTTATACTGGCCATCTCATGAACTCGACCGATGGGTAATCCTGGATGTTCTCTATACAAGGGTCTGGTGAGCATGGTCCTTGTGGCCTTGTTGATCGCCAGCCCCCTGTTCATCGCACTCCCCGTCAACGGGGCGGCCGGGGACCTGGTCGCACCAGTGTACACCGACGACGACTGGTGGAACTACACCGTGTCAGGGTCCTTCTACCTTCCCTCCAGCGTTGACGGGTACGAGGTCGACTTCGCCAACGCCCAGGGCTGGATGAGGTACGAGGTCGACGGGACCACCAGCTACCTTGGAGAGGTCGCCTGGATCCTCAAGGTCACCGGCAGTCTGTACCTGACGGGCGGCTGGGCGGGAAATTCAGAGAAGGGTGACACCAGCATGGAGGCCGAGGTCACGGGGCGCGAATGGAGGTCGGTCGCCGACCTGGCCCTGCTCGGTTCCTCGACCCTGTTCACCGGTCCTCTCGGGATCGCGACCATGACGGGTCCCCTGGACTACAACATGACCGTCGGGGAGAACATGACCATGGACGCACCGCTTCGGATGTTGCTCTTCCCCGTGCCCATCGCACAGTTCCCAGAAGAGGAGCACACCGTCACCATGACCAGGGTATTCACCACTGGCTCTGTGGAGGAGACCCGGGTGGAGGTCTGGGACTACGCGGCCACGTACAGGGGCCTGTCGGACGTCCAGGGAGCTTCCATCACCTTCAGCGATCAGAACAGGTTCGACGTCAAGGGCAACGTGACCGTTGACGAGAACCCCTCCGCCTTCGAGGGTTCGATCTACTTCGAGAACCATCCGAGGAAGGCCGTCACCGTCGACAGGGTGCGGAACATGGAGATGGTCAACTACCACATCTCACAGGCAACCATCCAGCCCGACCTGGTGGTCGGCGAGGGAGGTTTCAACTCCACTCACTACTATCCCATCGAGGGTATCGAGATCAACATATCCGGTACGGTCCACAACCTGGGCACCCGGGATGTCATGGACGTCAGCGTCGAGCTCTGGGGCAGCCTGAACGGAGAGATGGCGTACCGTCAGAACCATACCCGTATCCACACCATCGCCTCCAACGACAAGGCGATCGTCCACTGGAACTGGACCGCCGAGGAGATCGGTGAATGGGAGTTCACCTTGAGGGTCGACCCCGCCAACACGGTGACGGAGGCCAGGGAGGACAACAACGATGTCTCAATGCTGGTCTGGGTCGTTCCCTTCGCCCCCCGACCCAACCTGATCGTCGGGGATGAGGGAATCACCCTCGACCCACCCTCCCCCGTGCACAACCGGACGGCGGTGAAGATCACCGTCGCCATCAGCAACGTCGGTGACGGGGCCGCCGGGAACGTTACCGTCGACTTCTACCTGGGTCCACCGGGCGCTGGTGGAGTGCCGATAGCGTGGCGCGAGACCATCGATTACATCCCCTCCGGCGAGACCAGGACCGCCTGGATCAACTGGGCGGCAGACATCCCCGGTCCCCAGGAGATCTGGTTGTACATCGACCAGGACAACACCGTGAACGAGACCGTCGAGACGGACAACCTCGGCCACATCCCACTCATCGTCATCGCTTCGCCCGAGGGCGGCGTCGACCTGGTGGTCGCCTACGTCAAGGTCCTCGACCCCGACGGGGTGGAGTCCTCGCCCCTGCCCCACGGCTTGGCGACCACCATCCAGGTCATCGTGACCAACGGGGGTCCGAACGACGCAGAACGGGTCCATCTTTCCGTCTACGTCGACAGCGAGACCGTGGAAGGGCTCATCGGGTCCAAGGAGGGCCATGTCAACACCAACGAGCCCGTCACCTGGGATCTGGAATGGGTCGTTGACAGGGAGGATGGCGAACATCAGATAATCGCCATAGTCTATGCCATCGGCGATGTGGAGACCACCTTCAAGGACACTACAAAGGCCCGCTCGATCATCATCGGTCCCAGGGTCATTCCCCAACCAGAACCCCTGGCCGTCACCATCTACCCCGATACGACCCTCCTCAGACCTGGTCAGCATCTGCAGGTGTCGGGCAAGGTGACCTTCGAGAAGAACGGCTTCGAGGTCCCGGGGGAGACCGTCTCCGTCTGGTTCAACGGCCAGAACCAGCCCGACATCGTCAACACCAACGACCTCGGAAGATACCTGGCGGATCTGACCGCTCCCACCAAACCCGGCTCATACCGATTGATAGTCTCCGCCAGCCTGGGCAACAGCGAGGGCGAGAACACCTTCACCGTCACCGTCAAGGCCATCGACGTGGACAACGGAGGGTCCGGAGGGGAGGACGATGGCATCGATATGTTATACTTCGGCATCGCCCTCGTCATCATTCTGGCGATCGGCATGCCCCTCACGTACTACTTGCTCATGAGCAAGGCAGCGATCAACAGGCGGATACGGACGGTCCACGAGGAAGTCGTGGAGATCGTCGAGGAGGAGAAGTAGGCACCAGGCGGTCCTCGCAAGGGACCCTTCATCGACCGGCTACTCCAGGTCCAGCCTCATCGGGAAAGGCAACGAGCTGGCGGGCCGCTCCTTGTCCTTGACCTCCATCGGCTGGAATCCGAAACGGGAGAAGAACTCGGTCCGGGAGCCCTCCTCGGGCTCGTAGGCGAAGATGTAGATGCGTGTCCCGCCCTTCAGGTTGATGTCCGCCAGGGCCTCGTCCATGAGACGCTTGGCGAGTCCGTGTCCACGGTACTCCTTGGCAACCTCCATGTCCACCAGCTCGCACATGTCGTCGTCGCCGATGTTGTAGGTGAGGAACGCGATCTCCGTCTCCAACTCCTCGTTGAGGGCGTAGTTCTCCTCCAGGATGAACATGGAGACGGTGCAGGTCCATCCGCTCCTGGGCTCATCCGGTGGGATCCCTGCGTCCGACCGGAAGACGAGGTCCATGTCCAGCACCTCCTCCCGGCGGCAATCCACCTCGGAGATGACGTCCGACGGCCGCAGTCGTTCCTGGTCTGGCATCGCGAGCGTCCGTGGGTGGGGTCGACCGGGAGCCCGGGACGTCCCTACGAAAGCTTACCCCACGGCCCCGCCCTGGGACTGCAGGAGGCCCGCTGTTGCTACATG
>JAUVRF010000114.1 GCA_030597775.1 Methanobacteriota archaeon
CCAGGTACCAGGTGAAGTTGTGGAGCCCGAACTCCAGCTCGTCCGCGTCGATGAGGTCGGTCACGGCGAAGGTGGCGATCTGCATCTCGTCGATGTCCGATTGGACGCCCGCCGGGGTGAACGATATTATCGGGGCGTTGGGGACGTTGACGATCACGATGGTGAGGTCCTGCCTGACGATGGTGTTGTCGCCGTCCTTGCAGGTGATGTTGAGCACCACGGTGGCATAGAAGTTGTCGTCCAGCAGCTCGATGACGATGGTGCTCTCCGTGATCACGTTGTTCTTGTGGTAGACGTTGATGCCGCCGCTGACCTCGCTTGGGATCGACCAGGTGTAGGTCAGGTCGTCGCCGTCCACGTCGTAGAAGAACGGGGCAAGGTCCAGCTCGATCGAATCGTCGCCCTCCCCCATGTCCACCTGCGGGATGGGTGCGGCGATGCGGGGCACGTCATTGATGGGACGGACGGTGAGGGTCAGGGTCTCGAACACCTTCTCCTCCAGGATATCGAAGCACCAGATCTCGAACTCGAAGGTGCCCGTCACGTCGGCCGCTGGCAGGAGCTCTATTGCACCCGTCGCCGGGTCGAGGGTGATGGCGACATCGTTGCCTCCCTCGTCCGTCCAACCGAATGTGAGCACACCATGAGAACCATCATCGGGGTCCGAGAACACATCGTTGAGGTCACCCGTGGCCGTGGTCTCCTCGTCACAGGAGAGGGCCATCGGCCCGCCGCTCCGGGGCAGGTCGGGTACTGGATTCACAACGAGCCTGAGATCGATGTAGATGTAGTGGCGCTCGTCGGTCTGACCCTTGTCAACTGCCCGGAGTCGCCACCAGACCTCGCCGTTCCAATCCGCGGGAGGGGTGATGTTCAGGTAACCGTCGTAGGCCAGACCAGGAATGTCGTACACGAAGTCCGGGGTCTTGTTGTAGATCACGTAGGACATCTTGTCCTCGTCCGGGTCGGTGAAGTGGGAGTCCAGCTCGATGCTGATGGTGTCGTCCTCGTCCCACGTGTAAACCTCCTCGAACGGGACCGCGAGGGTTGGGGCCCTGTTGGAGAGCTTGAAGTTGATGTCGTAGAACGCCCGGAATCCGGAGAAGCCCCAATAGCATTGTTCCGTGTGCACGCTGAACCGCACGTAGAACGTCTCGTCCTGGTCGAAGATGGTCGTGGTGCTCACGGGTGGTAGCTCCAGCTCGTTGTTGAAGGTGGGTCCCGGGTCCCTGCTGCTGTCGGCCCACATCACATATCCGGTCTGGTTGTAGATGACAAGCTCGTAAGCATGGCCATCGCCCAGGTTCAGGTCCCTCAGGGTGACCGTCACGCGGAGCACCTTGTCGCCCGCCAGGATCCTCAACTGGTACCAGTCGTGGACGTCGTATCCCATCTCGATGGGCACCCTGGGGATAAAGGTCTCCTTCGTGATGACCGGTCCCTGTGTGTGCAGTTCGTCCCCTTCCAGGGGGGCTGTACCGAAGGACCAATCGACGCTGTATGTGGAGCTTGTGGTCGTGTATCGATCGGCCGCAGTGGTCCTCCAGACCACGATCGAGTATGTGCCGTCGTGGGGGGCTATGAACTTGACCTGGACGGCGGTCGCGGCCCCTGCCTGGGTGCGGTTGAGCATGTGGGGCCGCTGGGACGCTGCGCCCCAGGGGATGGTCTCCCAGACCTCCAAGTAGAACGGATGGTCGGCATGCTCGCGGTTGAGGACGAGGCTCAGTAGGTCGCCCGCCCTCAGGTTCACGGTGTAGGTGTCGATCCAGTTGAAGTCCGCGATGTGGTCGTCCGACATCGTCATGACCCCATCGTAGGAGCTCCCGGCATTCATGTCCCGGGGGTCCTCCACGGTCACGTTGAGGAAGTAGTATGCCCATCTACGGTCCTCGTCCGGGTGGTCGACCCAGACCTTGATGAAGAACCGTCCACCCAGGTTCTCGGGCACGGTGTAGCTGAACACGTTCCGCCTGTAGGCGGCGCCGCCGCCCTGGCTCCATGTGAGGTGGTAATCGTGGATGTGCCGGTAGGCCGTGTCCCAGACCTCGTACTTGATGTAGTAGGTCCCTCCCTGGAGGGGGTCTTCCGGATTGCTGTAGCGGTCGTATTTCCTGAACTGGATCTGGATGAGCTGACCCGCAGATGCGTTGAACTTCCAGAAGTCCTGGTTGGTGGTACCGTTGTGGTCCATGGCATCCCATATCCAAGCGGCATCAATACTGATAGGGGTCTCTAGCCAATCGGCTTCACCCGCGTTCTCGTTGTCAGTGACCACCTGGATCACGGTGGCCGATGCGCTGGGCAGGAGCGATAACATGGCGAGGGCCATGAATGCGGTTATCACCAAGTAGGTCGTGATTCTTAGTTTTCTATCCATCGTGGACATCCCCCAGTAGGACGACTATGGCAGGCATTGGACGCGTACCATATGAACCTTTCATTCATGTTCACTTGGGCCAGTGGGCATCCGATGGGTACACTGGCCGACGGAAATGTTGATTAGCCAGGAGCACAATAGAGTGGCAACTGGCTAGATTCAGGAGGGATGGTAGCGCCTGGTACAGCCTTTAACATAGCCGACGAGCTGGCGAAGAAGCAGAAGGAGATCTCAGTCTCCGAGTTCTTCGAACGTAACAAGCAGCTGCTGGGCTTCGACAGCCCCACCCGTGCTATCATCTCCTCCGTCAAGGAGGCCGTCGACAACTCCCTCGACGCCTGCGAGGAGGCGAGCATCCTGCCCGAGATCCTGGTGAGCATCGAGGAGGTCAACAAGAAGCGGAGCATCTACACATTGGTGGTGGAGGACAACGGGCCAGGCATCGTGCGCAAGCAGATCCCCAACGTGTTCGGCCGCCTTTTGTACGGTTCCCGCTTCCACGCGATCCGCCAGAGCCGGGGTCAGCAGGGTATCGGGATAAGCGCCGTGGTCATGTACTCCCAGCTCACCACCGGACGGTCCACCATCGTCCGTTCCAAGACGGGCCCCCGGAGACCCCCCCACGAGATCGAGCTGAAGTTGGACACCAAGCACAACCGCCCCGACGTCCTTCGCGACGAGGTCATCCTGTGGGACGAGAAGGAGCACGGCATCCGCTTCGAGTGCTATATGGTGGCCCGGTACCAGCGGGGCAGCAAGTCCGCCTACGAGTACCTGCGGTCCACCGCGATAGTCAACCCCCACGTCCGCATAGTCTTCCGCGAACCCGACGGCCGCGTGATAATCTTCCATCGCGCCACCGACAAGCTGCCCCGGCCCGCCACGGAGATCCAGCCCCATCCGATGGGCATCCTGCTCGGTACGCTCCTCAAGATGGCCAAGGCCAGCGTGGAGCACAAGATGACCAGCTTCATGCAGAAGGAGTTCTCCCGCGTCTCGGCCCGGGTGGCCAAGGAGGTGTGCGCCAGGGCGTATATCGACATGGACATGCGGCCCGCAGACCTCTCGGGCGAGCAGGGCGAGCGCATAGTCCAGGCCTTCCATACGGTGAAGATCATGGCCCCTTCGACGGACTGCCTCTCCCCCATCGGCCCGATCCTCACCCGCAAGGGCCTGAAGAAGGAGACAAAGTCGGACTTCATCGTCACCGCGACCCGACCCGCCACCGTGTACTCGGGCCATCCCTTCCAGGTGGAGGTGGGCCTCGTGTACGGTGGCGACCTCCCCAAGGAGAGCAGCGTGACCATCCTCCGCTTCGCCAATCGCGTTCCCTTGCTCTACCAGCAGGGGGGGTGCGCCATCACCCACGCCATCGAGAAGGTTAATTGGCGCCGCTACGGCCTGGACCAGCGGGGAGGTAGGGGCATCCCCCACGGGCCCATGCTCCTCATGGTGCACGTGGCATCCACGCAGATACCCTTCACAAGCGAGTCCAAGGAGGCCATCGCCGACGACCCGTCCATCCTCGCCGAGGTGGACAAGGCCCTCCGGGAGATCGGCCGCAACCTGCAGCGTCACGTGAAGAAGAAGGCCCGGTTGTCGAAGATGAAGGACAAGGAGGACCTGATACGGCAGGTACTGCCCCTCATCGCGAAGAAGTCGGCCGAGATCCTCGACCGACCCGCTCCGCCCATCGAGCCGATCATAGCCAAGATCATGAACATGGTGCTGCTGGACGGAGAGGTCACCTACGATCCCAAGGGCAAGCGCCACAACATCACCATCAAGGTGACCAACTACACCCGGGCGGCCAAGACCTTCTCCCTCTTCAACCTGATAACCACCGACGCACAGATGTTGCACGCCGAGCCCCGGCCCAAGGTCGAGAACGATGACCTCCTGGGTTGGCGCATCTCCCGCATGCCTGTTGGTTCGGTCTGGGAGTTCAAGTACCAGCTCCTGGGCACCGAGGCCGGCGACTTCTCCCTCGAGGACCTGGACCTGTACGTCGAGGACCTGGACCCGGAGATGGCCAACGGCGTAGAGGCCTGGGACCAGGAAGCCTACGACGATATGCACAGGGAGGCAAGCGGCGAGCATCCAGAGGGATGGGTCGAGGTGGACGACTCGGCAGTGGAGGGCGAGGAAGAGGAGGGTGAGGAGGGGGCCATGGAACCGAGACCGGAGGCCGGGGTCGAGGCCGGACCAGAAGCGGAGCCGGAGCCCGAACCCGAGTCGGAGCCCGAGCCCGAGCCGGAGCCTGAACCTGAGCCGGAACCCGAGCCCGAGCCCGAGCCCGAACCCGAGCCGGAACCTGGGCCGACACCTGAACCCGAGCCCGAGCGGGACCTCGTGTCGGAGCTCGAGGACGCCCTGGACGAGATGGAGGCTCCCGAGAAGGAGACGCCCTGGGACCTCAATGGCGAGGCGGCTGAGGCCTCTGTCAAGCCGGCGAAGGAGCCCCCCCTCAAGGTTGCCACCTTGAAGGGGTCCGAGGAGAAGGACATCAAGACGATCCTTGACGACCTGGATCCCAAGGAGGGGGGGCGCAAGCAGGCCGGGTTGGCGGATTTCGATGATGAGTTCAGAATGGAGGTGAGCGATTGACAGGTGCCAAGAAAGAGGGAAGGGACTACGAAGAGGTGCAGAAGAAGCTGTACACCATCGCCGAAGAGATCTACGACTCCATCGAGGACCTGCAGATCCCCCATATGTCCCTACCCGCCCGGACCAAGAAGAACATAGTGTTCAACAAGCAGCATCACGTGTGGAAGTACGGCAAGTCCAGGACCCAGCGGACGGCCAAGGACCTCACCGGGGCGTACTCCCTCCTTCGCACCCTGTACCTCATCGAGTTCATCGGCGACATGATAGCGAACTCCAAGTCCTCCACCCTGAGGGAGATGTACTACATCTCCGAGGGGTGGGGTCTGGCCAAGTTCCACGAGCAGGACGAGTCCAACCGCCTGGCCGAGGACCTGGAGATAGTCACCATGTCGATGCGTGAGGACTTCAAGCTCCGACCCGAGGAGGACGGCGCCCGCATCATCGGCAACCTCACCCTGCAGGAGACCAACCGCAAGGGCATCAAGAAGAAGATCAATTGCCGGGACGATGTGGGGGACTCGGGTTACGGCATCCCGTACAACGTGGAGTCGGACAAGATAAAGTTCCTGGACGCCGACGCCGACTTCATCATAGCCCTGGAGACCGGCGGTATGTTCGACCGGCTGGTGGAGAACGGCTTCGACGAGACCCACAGGGCCATCTGCCTTCATCTCAAGGGCCAGCCCGCCCGGTCGACCAGGAGGTTCATGAAGCGCCTTTCGGAGGAACAGAACATCCCCGTCATCGTGTTCACGGACGGAGACCCCTGGTCCTTCCGTATATTCGCATCGGTGGCCTTCGGGGCCATCAAGACGGCCCACCTCTCCGAGTACCTGGCCACACCCACGGCCCAGTTCCTCGGCGTGACCCCCTCGGACATCGTCAACTACGACCTGCCCTCGGACAAGCTCACCGATGGTGACATCCAGGCCCTCAAGGCCGAGCTCACCGACCCCCGCTTCAGGGACGGGTTCTGGCAGGACGAGATCAAGCTGCAGCTCAAGCTGGGCAAGAAGTCCGAGCAGCAGGCCCTCGCCAAGTACGGCCTGGACTTCGTCACCGACACGTACCTGCCCGAGAAGCTGGGGCAGATGGGTTTCTGAGCGTCTATCCTCCAATTCGGTCATCACGTACGTCCCCAGAACCACCTCGTACTCGATACAAACGGGCTGACAGTAACATTATATTTAATTATACAAACCACCAATATCTAACCGTGGGTTGGTTATCTAAGAGCTGGATCTCTCGTAGCAATGAGGACTATGGTTCAATGGTTGCTATGAGGGACAAGAAAGGGAACCGGGTTTTCAAGCCGAGGTTCTCACACAAGGACC
>JAUVRF010000195.1 GCA_030597775.1 Methanobacteriota archaeon
CGTTCTCGTAGACCTTCAGGCCCTGGTCCTCGGAGCCCAGCACCATGTCCAGGTCCCCGTCGCCGTCCAGGTCGTAGAATGCGGGGGCGGTGTCCGAGGCCACGTCCACGTCCTGCCAGGTGGTGCTCTGACGGGTCCAGGTGGGTCCCTGGGTGGTGGTGGTCATGACATGATGGATGTTGGTGCCGTAGACGGTCTCGAACTCGCCCTGCCAGTCGGTCCCGGTGCCCAGGATGGCAGAGAACTCCATCACGAAGCCGTTGTGGTTCCAGAACCGCTCGTTGATGGTCTTCTCGGAGTGGACGTCGATCCGTGGGATGCCCCTGTAGAAGGTGAGGACGATCTCGGCGCTGATGAAATCGGGGTTCCTCACGATCTGCTGCACGGAGGCCCCGGCGGGTCCCCAGTGGACGATCTCGGGATTGTCGTAACCCAGGGTGACCCGGACGGCCAGGGGAGAGCGGTCTATGTCCAGGTACGAGTGGCGGCCCCACCACATCTGGAAACTGGCCTGGTCCGGGTCCAGCTGGTGCCCCCCTATCCTGGTGAGGGCCGACCCGTGGGCCCGCAGCTCACCGTTCAGGAAGTAGAGGTAGTACAGGCCCTGGGCCTGGGTGAAGACGGAGTCGTCGATATGGACCTGGTACTGGCGGGCCCCGTCGTTGACCACCACGAACTCCCCTGACTGCGAGGCGCTCATCAGTCCTCCCGTCACCTGGGACCTTCGCCCGAACACTGCCCGGTAGTTCTTGGTCTCGTCGGCGGCCCACGAGTCCTTGAAATGGATGGTGACCCGGTGCAGGCTGCCGGCCGGGTGGGTGGTGACGTCCCCGTAGAGGATGCCCACCGGAAGCTCCTGGTTACTGTCCCGGTCGAAGAGGCTCACGTGATCGATGTCGTTCACGATGCCTGGGGGCACCCCCACCTCGACCCAGGCCATCTCGGGCCCGCGGGCATTCGATGTGGGGTTCTCCACCGAGAAGTTGTACGACCACTCGGACATGGGCGAGAACCGACCCCCGTCGAAGGCGATCTCTCCTCCAACATCTGGACCATCCTCTGGGGAGGAAGCGATGGAGGCGCTGAGGGGCGTGAGCACCATCAACAGGACGACAAGAATTGCACTTGGGAAACTGGACCTCATCCAACCACCGGATGGGTGCGGATTGTCTGGAGTGGACAAATAGCTTTTCACAACGTTGACCGGCGCTGTTGGTCAGACCGCGCCAGCACCCTGGGGCCGGGTCTCCCTCGGCGGCCGGCGGATCTCGAGCACCGTGATGGTCTCGAAGTCGAACCTCTCCCAATCCCTCTTGCGGGCCGCCAGTCCCTGGTCGTGGAGCTCCTTGTCGATCCTCTTCATGTCCTGCAGGCTGGACACCACCAGGTACGCCCTCCCATCGGGTGCCAGGTACTCGGGGAGCTGCTTGAGGAAATGGACGGTCACCTTGGTGCCGTCGGGTCCACCGTCCAGGGCCTTGTCGAGGGGCGAGTGGGTCAGGTCCTCGGGATTGGTGGGAAGGTAGGGCGGATTGAAGATGATCACATCGTAGGTCCCGTCGACCGGTTCGAACAGGTCCCCCTCGAGGAGGTGGAGAACGACCTTGTTGAGCAGGGCGTTCTCGCGGGAGAGGTCCAGGGCCTCGGCGCACACGTCCGTGGCCGTCACGTGGCCGCCGTGCTTGGCGCAATGGATCGCGACTAGGCCGGTGCCGGTGCCGATCTCCAGGATCCTCTCTCCCTCACGGAGCCGTAGGGACCGCACCAGCAGCTCGGTGTCCGCCGCCGGCTCGTATACGTCGCCTTCGGTCCTGATGGTTATCTCCATTTACCTTCTCCCGGGGAATCGATGCACTAGGTGGATGATAAGGATTTTGGGGTCACTATCTGGGATGGCGGTCCCGGTCGGTCGATTGGCCCTCGAGCTAGCCGAGGAACGGAGATCCGCCCATCCTTCAAATTTCGGGCTAGATCAGCATGGTCTGGCGTGGGTGTTCGGGCCGCACCCGGATTCACCGAAAAGTATATGTGGAATAATCTGGCTAGTATTATGTACAGAGTCTGGTTACTCTATGGAATCCGAGGATAAGGTACGAGGGATCGCACCTTCCGTGCTAGTTGTTGCCGTCCTCCTCCTGGCGCTGGTGCCCTTGCCAGCACTCGCCGCCTATGGGACCGGAGGCAGCTCACTCGCCTACGAACCGGAGAGCGACCGCGCCATCGAACCCGCGAGCACCGGAGAGCCCATTGATATCCTGGACGTGAAGGAGGTCATACAGGGCAAGGACCCGGGAGAACAGTACGGTGGCCAGACGGCCGGGATCGGTGACGTGGACAACGACGGATACTCCGACATCGCCGTCCTTCTACCCGCCCGGGGCTACTGCGTGGTCTACATGGGTGGGACCACCCTCCGAGAGTCCCTCGTCCACCCCCTTGCCAGCTCCGGTCTCACCCTCAACGCCCAGTCCCAGGTGCGTCCCGCTGGCGATATCGACTCGGATGGGTTCGACGACGTTCTCATCACCGCCCCCGACCTGTACGTCTCGGGTATGCGCGCCGCGGGAGCGGTCTTCATCTTCTACGGGTCCCCCTCCGGCCTCCGCGAGATGCCTGACCAGATGATCCTTGGCATCCAGAAGGACATGCGCATGGGCAGTGACGTCGACGGCGTGGGCGACTTCAACCAGGACGGATACGACGACATCCTGGTGGGCGCCGACGGCTGGAATGAGGACACCGGCATGGTGAGGCTCTACCTGGGCGGTGCGGACGGTCTCCACGAGGACCCCGTGTGGGTCTGGGAGGGCGAGGCCAAGGGCGACCGCTTCGGTCACGCCGTGACCGGGGCCGGCGACCTCAATGCCGACGGTTACCTCGACTTCGCAGTTAGCTCTCCCTTCGCCACCTCAGGCGAGGGCAAGGGATGCGTCTACATCTTCTACGGACTCGCCGACCTGGCAGCATTGGAGGTCGGTGACACGGTCGCCGGTCGCATGCTGAAGTCCTACTACGGACTCTCCATCCGCCTGGCGGGCGACGTCAACAACGATGGGTTCTCCGACCTCATCATCTCCGCCCCCAAGGAACCGGATGGCCCCCACATCAATCCAGGCAAGGTCGAACTGTATCTGGGGAGCGAGCACGGCATCGGGACCGACCGGACCCCTGATTGGTTCATCGAGGGAGAGAGCGACGACGCCCTCCTGGGTTTCACAATAGCATTCCTGGGCGACGTGAACCGCGACGGCTACGACGACGTGGCGATCGGAGCGCCCGGTCACAGTTCAGAGGGCAAGGTCGAGCGCGGGAAGGTGTACATCTACCTGGGAGCCTGGAACGGTTTCCGTGACGCCCCCTCGATCGTCGAGCTGGGCCCTGACGCCGGCGACCACCTGAGCGCCGGTCTTGCCGGAGCGGGCGACATCGACGGGGATGGCTTCAGCGACGTCCTCGTGGGGGCTCCTGGTGCCGACTCGAGCACCGGCGTCAACGTGGGCGAGCTTCACATCTACAGGGGCTCGGACCTGACGTTACCCCCCCTCCAGGGGGACGCCTTCCAGGTGATGGACCTGGAGGAGGGCGGGCTCCTGCTGGCGGAGTACAGATCGTACCAGTTCCGCCTCAGCGTCACCCACCGCACCGGGTTCAAGGCCCTGGACCACGTGGACCTTCACCTTGACCCCGAGGGAAAGGACGTCGTGTTCCGGTTCTACCGGGAAACGCAGACCCTTGTGGAGATCTCCGACGAGAACGACCTGGCAGAGGGACGCTTCGCGTGGCCATCCGACAGCGGTTCGTACTGGGACACGACGGACATCATGCTCAACATAAAGCTCCACTGGGGATTCCCCACCGGCCGTCCCCTCTCCGTCAGATTGGAGGTCACGGACATCCACGGACTGCGGACGACGGGTCGATGGTCGGACACGGCAAGGGTCGTGGACACCCTCACCTTCACCGAGGCCATCCAGGTCACCGCGGACCGGCAGGGCGAGCTCACCTCGGGCGACTGGGTCGCCAGTTCGGAGGTCCTCACATTCACCGGAACCATGGTGCAGTACGACCTCACTGGCCACGATGACGCCTCGACCTCTCCATACTACCCGCCCACCGGGAAGGTGGTCGTCGTCGTCCGGGACGACACCGGCGGCGAATGGTCCGAGCTCGCGGTCCGGGAGACCCCCATCTCCGTGAGCGCCCTCACACCGGCCATGTCCCGACCGGAGATGACCTACACGGTCTCGATCGAGACCCCCGACAGGACCAAGGTGTTCAGCACCGAGCAGTACCTTCTCAATGTGGACGGGACCGGCGTCAACTTCCGGAACCACGAACCCACCGATCCGATCGCAAGCCTCGACCACATCGTCAGCATCGAGATAGAGGACCCCCTGGGGCCCGGTGTCGGCAGGGAGGTGTACTACCAGCTCTACCGTGCGGACGACAGCAAGGGCTGGGGCGAGTGGACCAAGGTCGAGTCCCTGACCGCCCCTGACGAGAACGGGGCCGTCGTGGCCGAGGTCCAAGA
>JAUVRF010000392.1 GCA_030597775.1 Methanobacteriota archaeon
AGAACCAGCACGGTGAAGTTGGCCCACATCTTGTCGTCCAGGTCGATGTTGTCGTTGACGGAGAGGCTGAAGTTGAGCCAGCCCACGTTGTCGTTGGTCGGGGAGAACTCCAGCCATCCGTTGGAGAGGTCCAGGCTCACCTGGGTCGTGGTCACCCGGAACAGCAGGTCGTCGCCCTCCACGTCGTATGCCAACACCTCGATGACGAGGATCCCGTCCTGGTCGACCTCCAGGTATATGTCATCGGTGGTGTAGGGCCTGCCCGCCACCGTGATGAAGAACGCGGGGTCGTTGACCGGCAGCACGTTCACCGTGACCGTCTGGCTCACCTCGAACTCGCCGTCCGAGGCCCAGAAGGTGATCGCCTCGGTGCCCCACCAGTTGTCCTCCGGCGTGTACGTCACGATGCCGGTCTCCTGGTCGATGTCCACGGTGAAGTAGCTGGCGGGCGGGTCCACCCTGTAGGTCAGCACGTCCCCGTCCGGGTCACCGAAGGCGATCGAGAGGTCGGTCCAACGGGAGTCGGGTGTGTCCTCCACCAGTTCAGGGGGTACCAGGTTCTGGGTCACCATGGGCTTTGCATTGACGATGAGCTTCCATGCAATGCCTGCTGGACCCTCGTCGTCACCGTCGAAGGCCCGGACCTCCACGGTCCAGTTCTGCCCCCGGGTGAGATATGAGCTGGGAACCTGGTCCATCGTCAGGTTGGGCACCAGCACACCGTCCAGGTACCATGTGTAATAGTACGTCAGACCTGGACTCTCGATGTCGCTGGCATAGATGTCGGTCTTCGCTGTCAGCGGCGAGGTGGTGGTCGCCCGGGCTGGCTCGATGTGTATCTCGGGAGCCGAGGGCAGGTTGTTGATCACCTCGTACATCTCGGTGAAGACCTTCCAACCGGAGTCCATCTTGTCGCTGTCCGTCACCATGATGCGCAGGTCGTACACCCCCACGGGAATGTCGACCCTGGGTGAGATGGATGCCCTCCATGAGCCGGACCGGAAGCCAAGGTCGGATATCATGAACGCCACCCACGGGTCGGAGGACCCGCTCAACCGGTGCTCGAGCTTGACGGAGAGCTCGTCCAGGAAGTCGTACTCGTCGGTGATGTTGATGGTGGCGTCGATGGAGTGGGTGCGCAGAACGTTGTCATCGCTCACCTCCAGACCCAGCACCAACGGAGAGGCCCTGTTCCGGGGGCTCCAGTTGAGCCAGAGGTCGTCGATGGCGAAGCCCGCTCCCGGGTCGAGCCCGTCGACCACGATCATGATCAGTATGGCCTCGTGCTCACGGATGCGGAACTTGTCCGCCAGGCTCCACTCGTTGGCCCCTGCCATCAGGGCCGTCTCCGCGAGCAGCTCGCCCGTGGTGGAGTCCAGGACCTGGATGGTGCCAGTGTGGCCAGCTGGCAGGTTTATCGCGTTGTACTTGAAGGTCTCGAACACTCCCGAGTTGACGGGTTCCTCGGGGGATATGACCTTGGAGAGGTATCCTCCAACATCCTTGGCGATGACATGGGCCACCGCGACCCCTGACGCGCCGTTGGTCGGGAGCTCGATGTCGGGCCCGCTGCCGTATCCCGATGCCCCGCCCAGGAAGACGCGGGAGTTGATCTCGTAGGTCGCCCCGTCGTTCTCGCAGGAGAACACCAGGTCGGACCATCCCGTCCCATCAAGGTCGGCAACGGCCACGCTGGTCGCGCCAAGGGTGGGCAGTGCGAAATCGGCCGATGGACCGATGGACCGGGTCCCGTCGCCCAGGTACACGAAGGAGTCGACGACCCGGCTCTGGGAGTTGTTGATGCTGCAGGCGAAGATGACGTCGAGGTGGGTATCGCCATCGACGTCGATCACCATGACGCCCTCAGCGCCGTGGGTGGGCAGGTTGGTGGGGCTGATGGCGAAGCCGCCGCTCTCACCCCAGTAGACGTAGCTGAAGATGTCCACGAAGCCTCCGGAGAGGCTGTTGGCGAACACCAGGTCGACCCAGCCGTTCCCGTCGATGTCTCCAGCGGCGACGCCTCGGGCGCCCCGGGTCGGAAGCATCATGTCGGGGCCACTTCCGTCGAAGCCGGAGGCGGTCTGGTAGAACACCATGCTGTCCGTGGCCGTCGTGGTACTGTCACGGAAGCATGAGAAGACCAGGTCGTCCAGGCCGTCCTTGTTGACGTCGACCGCCACCACGCCAGTGGCGCCCGTGGTCCCGATCTGCACGTCGGGGGTCGCGTTCCATCCGCTGGCAGAGCCCCAGAACAGGGTGCTGTTGACGACGTAGTCGTTGGACGCCTCCTTCTCCTGTGCGAACACCACATCCATGAAGCCGTCGCCGTTGAGGTCGCTGACGACCGCGTCCCTCGCTCCCATGGTGGGGAACTTGAGGTCGGGGACGGTGTCGAAGCCGACGGATGAGCCGAAGAACACCGGACTGTCGGCGATGTAGTTCGAGTCCGAGGTCTGTGTGACCGGGAACAGCAGGTCGGGGAACCCGTCGCCGTCCAGGTCCGCCACCTTCACATCAGCCGCGCCCGAGGGGACGCGGAACTCGAGGGGGGCCGCGGATAGGTAGTCCAGACCGCCAACGTCCCTGTAAGCGACGCTGGGCACGTTGTACGTCCCGTCGTTCCGCATGTTCGCGAAGATGATCTCCTCCCCTCCGGCCAGGCCGCTGTCGGCCACCATGTGGCCGCCGATCACATCGAAGCCCTGCAGCTGGGAGACCTTGGCCTTACCATAGTACTCCTCACGCCACACGTTCTTG
>JAUVRF010000184.1 GCA_030597775.1 Methanobacteriota archaeon
CTCGAAGGAGAGGTTGTATTCGTCCACGACGGGGCGGACGTGCATGTCGTCGCTGCTGAAGGACACGGTGTATATCATGTTCTCGGGGGCGGTGAACCTGTCGGTGAAGTACTTCCTCAGGTCCAGCACGTTCACCTTGGGCTCGTCCTCGAACAGGGTGACCTGGGGGATCGCCTTCAGGAACAACGGTGGGTCCCCGATCCACGACACCTTCCAGGACGTCAATGTGGGTTCGTCCGTGCCCGTGCAGCTCATCTCCACGTGGAGCTTGATCGCAGTGGTGTGGATGGGGTCGATGTAGGTCGCCCTCTCGGGCTTCGAAAGAGCAGTCGTCCGGTCGGTAACGTTGTCCAGACCGGGCAGCGGAAGGTCGGTGGACGCGTTCCATACCGAGACCTCGATGAACGTCCCGGGTGGAGCCATGATGTCCACCGTCAGGTACTGCCATATGGTGTCAGTCGGAAGCGTTACCGGGAAGGTGGTCGCCGAGCCGCGGGCGCCAAAGCGGTTGAAGGTCACGTTGTCCCATGCCGCACTTTCGCTGGGCAGCGATGTGAACTCAAGCTTGGTGAAGTTGCCCGTGAAGGTATGGGTGGCGGAGGTGACACCGGGTCCCATGCTGAAAGTGATGCTGTCCTTCCTGATCTCGACCCTTCCCTGGTACCACTCACCCTGATTAAGGATCGCGTCCCCGTCCGCGAGCGCCACCTCCATTCCCATCTCGACGTAGCCCATCTCGATCTTCCGGTCGGCGTCGGAGTACCTGAAGTAAAGGGCCTGCATGCCGGGTCCCTTCAGCATTATGACGGGCCCTCCCGTCAGGGAGAGGCCGGGACTGAAGTCGAACAACAACTCGAAGTCATGGTTGTCGATCGCGTGCATGGCGGTCGTGTTGCTCTCGGTCGTTGCATTGGTGAGAAGGGTCTCCCAGCGGATGGTGGGGAATCCCTCGGCGGCAACCCAGGGATCGAGCACGGGGACGTCGAACTCGTCCTCCCAGATGGCCCTGGAAAGGGTAAGCATGCCGTCATCCACGGTGGCGTTGTCGTACAATGACACGTTGGAGACGAGATCGAATTCATCCTGGTGGGAACCATCGATATCGCTAGCCCTGTCATCGCCGGCCCTGCTCCCTGCCTCCGGGGCGACAGCCAGGGCCCCTGCTGCAAGGGAGAGTGACATGATGATGACGACGAGTAAGGCTGAGAGACTGTTCGTATCGTTCTGCATCCTGATTTGACCCCCGCGACGATGTTGAGAGAGGCACATCAACATTGATGGATGGTCATAAACCTTTTGTCATGGTGCACCTGGGGGGCCAGGTGTATGCGAAAATGGTAAGTACCCTAAATCTATCCCGTCCCTGGCTATCTTGAGAGGAATTCTATGGCGCCCGCAGGTATGGAGAAGGATACGATGAATGCACCCGCAATACTGGTCAGGGACCTCGTGAAGGACTTTGACGGGATCATGGCGGTCGATGGCGTCTCCTTCGAGGTGGGCAAGGGCGAGGTGTTCGGGTTCCTTGGCCCCAACGGAGCTGGCAAGACCACCACCATCTCGATGCTCTGCACCCTGCTGCGCCCCACCAAGGGCACCGCCCAGGTCTGGGGTTACGATGCGTTCCATCAGCCCGACCAGGTCCGCAGCTCCATTGGCATCGTGTTCCAGGACCCGAGCGTCGACGAGGAACTGACCGGTTACGAGAACATGTGGTTCCACGCCCGGCTCTACAAGGTGGACAAGAACGTCATCGACCCTCGCATCAACGGGCTCCTCGAGATGGTCGAGCTCCTCGACCGTAAGGACGACCTGGTCAAGACCTACTCCGGCGGGATGAAGCGACGGCTCGAGATCGCGAGGGGCCTGCTCCACCATCCCAAGGTCCTGTTCCTGGACGAGCCCACCCTTGGCCTTGACCCCCAGACACGACGTCACATATGGGCATACATACGCAACCTCAACCAGAAGGAGGGGGTGACCGTATTCCTCACGACCCACTACATGGACGAGGCGGACGAGCTGTGCGGTCGCATCGCGATCATCGACAAGGGCAAGATCGTGGCCTTGGACACACCGGAGAAACTGAAAGCCTCCTTGGGAGGCGATGTGGTCCATCTTGCGATCGCCGAGTGCACCGAGGGGTGCATCGAAGCCCTGAGAGGGGTCCAGGGGGTACACTCCGTGGAACCCAAGGAGGACGGCCTCATCCTCGTGGTCGAGGAGGGCGCCGTCACGATACCTCTCATCTTCGACACGGCCAAGGACCATGGGCTGGTGGTGCAATCGGTGACGCTCAAGGTCCCGACGCTGGAGGACATCTTCATCAAGACCACCGGCCACGGTATCCGCGATGAGAAGGTCGAGGGCCGGGACCAGTTCAGGTCAAAGGGCCGCCATTACATGAAGAGGAGCAGGGGCAAGGGTGGTCACTGATGCGCGTCTCATCCGCGGACATCTACACCATATGGCTACGGGAGTGGAAGCGTCTCCTCCGTTCCAGGGTCCGGCTCATCATGTCCCTGGCCCAGCCCCTCCTGTGGCTCATCCTGTTCGGGACGGTCTTCGACAGGATGTTCTCGGGCATCGGTGACCCCGCCGAGGAGACCATCAGTTACAAGTCCTTCATCACGCCCGGCATCGTTGCTATGACCGTGCTCTTCGGTTCCATCTTCGCCGGTATCGGTATCATCTTCGACAGGGAGTTCGGCTTCCTCAAGGAGATCATGGTCGCTCCCGTGAGCCGGACCTCCATCGTGTGGGGCAAGGCCCTCGGAGGAGCGACCAGCGCGATCATCAGCGGCCTGGTGATCCTCGGCCTCTCGACCCTGATCGGTGCCGAGTTCACCCCGGACATCAACGTTTTCCTTGCCGCCTTCCTGGCGGTGGTCATCACTGTCCTGATAGCCCTGGCCTACGTCAACCTTGGTATAGCCTTCGCCACAAGGATCGACAGCATGGAGGGGTTCCAGATGGTGATGAACCTGCTCGTCATGCCCATGTTCTTCCTCTCCGGAGCATTCTACCCCGTCGATCTGATGCCGACCTGGCTCCAGGTGGGAACGTACGTCAACCCCCTATTCTACGGGGTGGATGGCCTCCGCCACTGCTTCAATGGAACGGCCGCCGCAGCTCTTCCCCTCGGACTCGACCTGGTGGTACTTGCCGGTTTCACGCTGCTGACGGCCACCGTGAGCATAATCCTGTTCAAGCGGATGGAGTGACCCGACCGGTTCATCCGCTCTTCGATCGGGCCTCGGCCGCCTTCTTGGCCGCCTTCTTGGCCGGCTTCACGTACACCTTCCTGAACCTGCGCAGGTCACGAAGGGTGATGAAGGGCACCGTCGTGGATTTGATGTAGCTCTTCCCCGCGGGGCGGGGATAGTGAGCGCAGGGAACCTCCAGGATCCGGCCGCCCCTCAGGTGGGCCAGGGGGAGGATGAACCTGTGGAGGCCCATGAATCCGGTGGGGTCGAAGCCCATACCCTTGGAGAAGTCGCTGCGGAAGGCCTTCAGTCCGCTGTTCTGGTCCTTGACAGGGGTCCTCAGGTACGCTTTGACGATGAGGATGTTGTAGACCCGGCTGATCAGCTTGCGGTCGAAGCGGTCCTCCCTTCGGTCCCTGCGGCCGGAGACCACCTCCCATCCCTCCTTCACCTTCGCCACCAGGTCGGGTATCTCCTTGGGCTCGTACTGTCGGTCCGAGTCCATGATGACGGTGACCTCGCCTCGTGCGGCATCGAACCCGGACCTGATGGCCCAGCTGCGGCCACGGTTCTCCCCGTGATAGATCGCAACGACCCTGGGGTCCTCCTCGACCAGTTCCCGGACGACCTTGGCAGAACCGTCCAACGAGCCGTCCTCCACGCATATGACCTCGCCGTCGAGACCATCCTCGTCGTAGACGGACAGGATGTCCCTGACCAGGGGGCCGATGTTCTCCTCCTCGTTGAAGATCATCAGAACGGTCGAGACCTGCACCGGGACCTACCTCCACCGCGTGTAACGCGAGGGCCTCTAATAATGATTCGGAATGGTACGGGAGGCCTTGACGGCCCCTGGAATACCCTTACTCCGGACCTTCGCTGGAGCGGTCGATCGAGCCTTCCGAGGACGAATTCAACCCAAACATATGTAAACCCAGATACCACTCGGACCGGAAGGTAGGGATAGTACATGCAATGCCCCTCTTGTGGGAACACAGTATCGGCAAGCGCGACCTTCTGCACCAGCTGCGGCAAGGCCATCAGACAGGCGGCCCCTGGGCCCGGAGTACCGGTCCAACCGGGCACATCACCCCCACCAGCACCGCAACCGCCGCCTGGGCCCGCAGGCCCCCAGCCTGGCTTCCAGGCACCACCCACGCAGCAGCAGACCCGACCCACGGCACAACCCCAACCAGGGCCCTGGGGACCGGGGAGCCCACCCACGCCTCAACCACCGCCGGGGCCTGGCGGACCCGAACCCGGGTTCCAAGCGCCTCCTGCACAGCAGCAACCCCAACCACAGCCGCATGGCCAACCTCGATCTCAACCCCAACCCCAACAACAACCCTATGGCCAACCTCAAGCTCAACCCCAAGCAGGCCCTTGGGGACCGGGGTCGCCCCCGACGCCACAACCACCACCGGGACCTGGCGGACCCGAGCCCAGATGGGACGCCCAGCCTGGGATGGCCCCGATGCACTTCGCGGGCCCGCCCCCAGGGGCTCCGCCCGGAGTCGAGCAGGGCCAGACGCCCATATCCACGTACATGATGGGGGC
>JAUVRF010000289.1 GCA_030597775.1 Methanobacteriota archaeon
ACATCCCGGTCAAGATCATCACCGACGGCGAGGCGACCAGACGATCGACCCTGGTCAAGAAGAAGGCCACCCTCTCCGAGAGGGAGGCACTTTCGGTGGTGATCCACGACAGGCCCGGAGAGATCGCCAAGCTGACCCGACGACTTGCCCGCCGGATGGTCCTCATTCAGAGCATATACATGCTCAGCCGGGAGGGCGGGATGACGGAGGTGGCCTTCACCGCCGACGACATGGAGAAGGCCCAGGCCGTGCTGAAGGCCTGGAAGGGATGAGGACTTCGTTCACCTTTATGGGGTCGAAGGGGAGGCATCAAGTGATGTGGTCAGATACATCCACACCGATCTCGCTGATGAGGAAGGATGTGGCCAAGTTCATAGGCGACCGGGACTGGGGACGCTACCATGCCCCGGTGAACGTGGCGTCAGCTGCGACCGTGGAGGCCGGGGAGCTCCTAGAGCTGTTCCAATGGCGCAGGTCGGGGGATCCCGTCCCCGAAGAGGTGGTCAGGGAGGCGGGGCCCGAGCTGGCCGATGTCCTGCACTTCACCTTCTGCCTGGCGAACGCCGCTGACCTGGAGCTCCCATCGGATGACAGGACCTTCTCGCAGATCATGGCGGATGCGGGGCCCCGCGAGCTCGGCCCGAAGGAGGCCGCCGAGGAGGTCATGGTGGCCGCCAGCTTCGTCCTGATGGCGGCCAGGGCCTCCAGTATCACACGGGAGATCGCCGAGAGTCTTGACGAGGGTGGGCCCGACGACGCCATTGCGGCCTCGGTCACCCTTCTGCTGGAGGCCCTTGCGAAGTGCGCCATATCGATGGAGCTGGACCTCTCGGCCGAGCTGTATGCCAAGAACAGGCTGAACGAGGAACGCTTTCCCGTCGGGACCCGGCCCGATGTGGGTTACTGATCACTTGTCGGGCACGATGGAGCTTACCGTGAACCGCCCGTCCTTGAAGTGGACCTGGTGGTACGACGTGGTGTGCTTCACCCCTCTCATCTTCACCACCCTCAAGCGGTTCTCGTAGTCCACGTCGTGGACCTTGTGGTGCTGCAGATGGAAGATGCCGTCCACGAGGAAGTCCTCGTCGTTGCGGCCGAAGAGGTCGGAACCCTGGGTCATCTCCGAGATCATCAGGGAGGTGGCGCCCAGCTTGTGGAACAGGTCCATCATGCCGAACAGGTCCCGCCTCGGGTTCTTCATGTCGGTCAGGACCTCGATGAGTCCCAGGCTGTCGAAGGCGATAATGTCCACCGGCTTGAACTTGTGGATCTCCATCAGCACCTCGGTGATGAAGTCGACCCATGCACCCGACTTGCCGTAGTCGGCCAGGCCGCCCCGGATCTTGGACACGTCCACGAAGGTGATGGTGTCCCTGACCAGGCTTATCTGGTAACCCATGGCCTCCATCTGGGCGTACAGGCTCTCCTCGCTCTGCTCGAGGGTGATGTACACGCCGTGCTTCTTCTTGTGGGTGGCGTTGTTGTACAGTATTGAGAAGGTGAAGGTGGACTTCATGGTCCCAGCGGTGCCCGCGATGAGCACGGAGTGGCCCCTGGGTATGCCCCCCTCCATCTTCTCATCCAGACCCTCCACGTACGTCTTGATGGGCTCGTATACCATGGTTATCCATCCTCCAGCCCGAGGCTAGCTAGGAAGTGTCCTCGGGCTATTTAAGGGCACCGAGAGTGGGCCTTGGCGGGCCTGCCCGCCAGATGTTTCCGCATCCACCCTACTTGCCCTTGGTGAGGTACCCGTGCATGCCTTTGGCGGTCCGGTTGCCCTGGGCGATGGCCTCGATGACCGTGGCCGGACCCAGCTCGTCGTCGCCGCAGGCGAAGACACCGGGTCGGGTGGTCATGAAGTTCTTGTCCACCGCGAAGGTGTTCCAGCGGGTGAGGTCGATGCCAAGCTCCTCCGGGAGCCAATCCAGTATCGGCTCTTGGGAGATGGCCGGTATGATCCAGTCCAGACCCACGTCGTACTCCGAGTCCTCTATGGGGATGGGTCGGCGCCTGCCCGACGAGTCGGGCTCGCCCAGCTTCATCTTGATGAGCTGCACGCCGGTGAGCTTGCCGCTCTCCTCGTCGAGCTTGGTGGGATTGTGGAGGAACATGAACTCCACGCCCTCCTCCATCGCCTCCACGATCTCGATGTCGGCGGCGGGCATCTGCTCCCGGGCACGACGGTAGATGCAGTACACCTTGTTGGCTCCCTCGCGGACCGCGGTGCGGACGCAGTCCATGGCCACGTTGCCTCCACCGACGACGCCCACGCGTCGGCCGATGAGGACCTCCTCTCCCAGGTTCACGTCCTTGAGGAACTTGGTGGCGGACATCACACCCTCGATGCTCTCCTCGCCCTCGAGGCGCAGCTGCTTGGGTCTGTGGGCTCCCACGGCGAGCAGCACGGCGTCGTAATCCTCGAGGAGCTTCTCCAGGGTTATGTCCTTGCCGATAGAGACGTTGGTGTTGTACCTCACACCCTGCTCCCGGATCCAGTTGGTCTCCTTGTCCAGGTCCTCCGGCGGGAGCCGGTAGTCGGGGATGCCCACCCTGAGCATGCCGCCCAGGACGGGCAGCTCCTCGAACACCTGCACCTCGTGACCCTTGACGGACAGGCGGTAGGCCACGGTAAGGCCCGCGGGCCCCGAGCCCACGATGGCGACCCTCTTGCCAGTGGGGGGTACCCGGACCACGTTGGAGTGGGTGTCGATGTACTTGTCGGACACGAAGCGCTTGAGCAGGCGTATCTGGATGGGTTCGCCGTTCTTTCCGCGGCGGCACACGTCCTGGCACGGGGCAGGGCACACGCGGCCCAGCGTTCCGGGCAGTGGGGCCCGGTCGATGATCGTCTCCAGCGAGCCCCGGAAGTCCATCTCCTTTATGAGCTTGACGTACCTGGGCACGTCGATGTTCGCCGGGCAGGTCATCCGGCACGGCGCGTCGACGCAGTTCAGGCAGCGGTTCGCCTCGATGACGGCCTGCTCCTCAGTGAAGCCCGAGGCCACCTCCTCGTAGGTCGTCTTGCGGCTGGCCGGCGGGAGGAATACCTCCTTCTGCGACTCCTTGGCGGCGGTGTTGCACACCTCGGTGCACTTGTAGCAACGGATGCACTCGCCGGCAGGGATGCGGTAATCGTAGGACTTCCTCTCGAGGAGCTCCTTGACATCATCGGGCAGGAAGTGGAAGTTGGTGTTGTACAGGGGGTCCGGGTTGTCGTCGGTGGCGCCGATGGCCTCCCTGACCTCGGGGTCCTGCAGAAGCTTGTAACGGGTCTCCTCGACGATCTCGATGTCCATCGGGCACGCCACCTCGCACCGGCGGCATTCGATGCAGGTGTGGGGCTCTATGTACACCCGGTGGTAGGACACCCGGTCCAGGAGGGCAAGGAAGCCGCCAAGGGGGCAGTAGTACTTGCACCACATCCTGGGCTCGTAGGCGTAGGCGATGTA
>JAUVRF010000613.1 GCA_030597775.1 Methanobacteriota archaeon
AAAGGATTGCCGTCATATCCACGGCATTCAAAGCTCGATGCTCTCTATCCGATCAGGCCCCGTGGTACGGATGTCCACACCATTCCGAATGGCGCCGGGGACCCCTTCCAACACGGTCGCGAGCGCCCCATCCTCCCGCTTGTTCTTCTGGGAGAGGGGCCCCAGGAGGACCCCCCGGGTCCTGGGTCCCAGCAGGGCCCTCAGGGCCGCTGCGGACTCCACATTCGAAAGATGGCCATCCGGTCCACGGATCCTCCGCTTCAGGAACAAGGGGTAGGGTCCGTTCTCCAGCATGGTCTCGTCATGGTTGCTCTCAAGGACCAGGGCGTCCATGTCCTGGCCTGACTCCAGCAGCGACCATGGGAAGTGGCCAAGGTCCGTCGCCACCAGGAACCTCCTGTCGGCCACATCCAACCGGACGGCGGCCGGTTCCGCAGCGTCATGGGGCACGGGGACAAGGGTGACCTGGACATCCCCGTGCTCGAAGGGTTCTCCAGTCCTGCGGCCAAATGTACGCACTCCGTCCAGGTACCTGGCCGCCGCTCTGATCGTCCCCGCGGTGCCGTAGACAGGTATGTCATGCCGCCGGGCCAGTACCCGCACACCTCGCACATGGTCCGTATGCTCGTGGGTGACGATTATGGCGGACAGGTCGGAGGGGTCCGCACCTGCGATCGAGAGCCTCCTGGTCACCTCCTTGCAGGAGAACCCAGCGTCTATCAGCACGGAGGATCCACCCACCTCCACGAGGGTCGAGTTGCCCGAGCTGGAGCTTCCCAGCACGACCAGGCGAGCACGGGTCACGGGTCGCCGAATGTCGTCAGGGCTCATAAGGGTAACGACGGAGTACTGGTGCGGGTGCGTTCAGGTGTTCGAATGGCCAAGGTTTATATTCCACTTCAGCCTTCAAACCGTCTAGGTAGTGGGTAGGTTGAAGCCTGCCCAAGTAATGTAATTAACACTGGGGGAAAAATCATGAGGCCCGATCTGAGCCGAAACCGCCTCCTTCGCCGTTGGGCGACACTGGCAGCCCTTGCGCTGACAATGCTCCTGCTTCTGGGCTCGTTGCCCATGGCCACGGCCGCGGACACGGAGAAGCCCTACATCGTCGATTTCTCGCCCATTGATGGCGCGATTAACGTGGGGATAGACACCGTCATCACGATCGAGTTCTCAGAGGACATCAAGTCGACCAACCTGGTCAATCACATAACCTTGAAGGACGATCGGGGCTTCCAGGTGAGTACCGATGTCTCGTACGGGGACCTGTCGTTCAGGGCCATCGTGACCCCCCGCGAGCCCCTGAAGTTCAGCACGAGCTACATCGTCACGGTCTCATCCTTCATCCAAGACCTTGCAGGGAACCCCATCATAGAAATCGACCCCTGGACCTTCAGCACCACGAAGGAGAGGACCCCCCCATCAGTCGTGGCGACGAACCCCACCGCCAGTCAGGCCGACGTTACCATCAACGCCACCATCCGGGTGGTCTTCAGCGAGGAGATGGACATACCATCCCTCCAGACCAGCATGGTCGTGCATGACACCCTTGAGAATCCCGTCATCGGCAACACCACCGCGGCCGTCGGAGG
>JAUVRF010000493.1 GCA_030597775.1 Methanobacteriota archaeon
ACCTCGCCGGCACTCAAGGGTACGAGACTGCTGTTCCAAATCGATGTTCACGACAACGGCCCATTAGACGCAGTCCATGTCGTTTACTGGTTCGGTGACCAAGGTAATCAGAACAGGAGTATGGAGTCCAACAGTGGCTACTGGCTCGATCTCGATATCCCCAGGGAAGTTAACGTCCCCCTCCATTACTTCTTTTCGGCAATGGACGGTGGGGGAAACTGGAACTCCACAGTCCCCATTACAATTGAAACGGTCAACGCTCCTCCGTGGTTGAACCAGATAACTGAGTGGGTTGTGACCGAAGACCAGCAAGCGAGCCTTGACCTTACTAGCCACATCAGGGACGATAACGATCCAATCGACATCATCGAGGTCCGAAGCCACCATCCTGATGTGTCCGTGGAGGGGTCCACTTTGATGGCGACGTTGGACGTCTGGACCGCTGACTTCCAAGTCGAGGTCGAGTTGTACGACGGGGAGGATTCTACATGGACCAACATAACGGTGACTATGATCAACGTCAACGACCTTCCCGTCATCACCAACGTCCTACCAAAGGATGGTTCCGAGTACGAGAAGGGCAACCCCATCTTTTTTCTCGTCAGCACTACGGACGAGGACGGTGACGCCCTCACTATCACATGGAAGGATGGCGAGGAGGTGATGGGCAAGGGTACGCCCTTCGAGGCCACCGAGCTAGGCAAGGGAAAGCATACCATTACCGTTGTGGTGGACGACGGGACCGATTTTGTGCAGGCGAGTCTCATGGTGGTCGTGATCGAGGTGGAGGAAACCCCTGTTTCCGTAACCCCATGGCTGCTCCTGCTAATCGCCCTGGTCGTGGTGGGCACCGTTGCCGCCGCGATCATATACAACAGGCGAAGTGAGGTGTGAGGGGCTCTTCTTCCTTGGTGCCCTCAGGTTGCTGGAGAGAAGGGGTGGATGCTTCCGAAGGTGGTGAGGCGGACCTGTCCTGGATCCTGCCTACAATCCTTACCTACAGATGATAAATGCCCACCAATAGACCCCCGTCTGTACTCATTTTGTACGTCTACATCAATTGACAAATCTATGTGTGATGTAGACGTACAAATCCATAACGCGGTGGATCAACCGATCTCTATCCGGGCGTCATGAATGGATTTCCATCCGAACTTGCGCCAGATCTCGATGCCCTCTGGCGACCTGTTGAACTTGATGAACTCCTCTGCCAGGGGCCTGTTAACGCTCCAGGGGGTGATGCCGATGCTGGTCGTTCTCCAGGCGCACCACTCCGGCTTTATGGGCTTGGTCTCGATGCGTTCGGGAGCCAGCATAGCCGTTGACGCCCAGCCGATGGCGGCGTCGATCTCCCGACGGGCAAGCACACCGATCAGGTCCGAGGACCCCTGGGAGACGTCCCGGACCCGGTCACGGATCGCCTCGAACATGCCCGCCCTCAGGGCCACACCCTCCCAGAGTCCCTGAAGGGAGCCCTGCATGGCCACCCCGACCCGGACGTCGTCGCGGGTGAGGTCCTTGAGGCCCTTCACTCCTGCGGGATTGCCGTTGGGGACCAGGATCGCTGTGTCCCTGGCTCCAAGGGGTCGTATCGTGCGTTCGAGGACGCAACCGTACATGATTGCGGCATCGATGACCGCCTCCGAGCCACCACAAATGAGGTCGCCCTCCTGCCATTCAAGCATCCTTGGGAGCAGCTTGCTGGAACCAGATACGGTCAGCTCGAAGGTGGCATCCTCGTGGAGGAGGACGAAGGCCTGGGCCGCGCGCCTCAGGGGGCCGGTCACAGAGCCCGTAGCGAAAACATGGAGTTGGTCCTCCTTGCTCTCCTTCACCATGGTACCACCATGATGACCCATGCGGAATGAGCTCAAATAGGTTCCGACCATGTTCTCATTCGGTCGAATCAGCCCGAGACGGTTCTCGCGGCCACCAGGAACTCTCTGATGATCGCCTGGGTCTCCATGGGCTTGTCGAGGAGGGGCACGTGGCCAGCTCCCCCTATCAACCTCATGCTGGAACCCGGTATCCCCTGGAGCAGCTCAAGTCCCATCTCCACGGGGATGGTCTCGTCCTCTGAACCCCAGATGATCATCGTCGGGGCCTCGACCCGGCCCATGATGGGCCGGAGGTCCCTTTCCAGCGCGCCTGCGTCCACGGCCCGCTGGCGGGCCGTCTCGTAGCCCCGGGAGGCC
>JAUVRF010000491.1 GCA_030597775.1 Methanobacteriota archaeon
GGAGATCCGACCGGCCAGGGGTAATGCAGGCCTCCGCGTCCTGTGGGTCGATGGTCACTGTCAGGTTCATCACGGAGGCCGGAGTGGCACCACCGCTTGTGATGAATATCGATACGAGCGAGAGGAGCACCATCGTGGAGACCAGGATGGACACTGCCTGCTTTCTCCTGCCTGTTACACCCCGCGGACGCTCCACCATTAACCCCATGGTGATCGTTAGTATTTCATCGAGGTCGATATATGTAGTTAGTGGTTTTCTATCATGACCCAACGATAGAAAGATGCGATCGGGTCAACCGAGGGACGCCTTCCGTCTCCTTCTTCGCGAGACCCACACGTTGGCAAGGATCAGGGCCACGATGCCGAACACGAAGATCATCCCCTGCCAGGAGACAAGCCATTCCATGTAGTCGAAGGATGATGGGTCCTGGATATCACCCAGGGTGATGTTGACCATGACGGGTTCCGATGTGGAATCGAGGGAGGATGCTCTCACGCGTATCGTGTGTGGGCCGTCCTCCAGCTCCATGAGGTCCAGCCTGTACGTCCAGTCCTCGGTCCCCTCCGCCTCCTCCCAGTCCTCGTTGTCGACACGCACCTCAACCGAGACGATGGGTGCGGTGGTGTACAAGGCCGTGCCTCGGACCGTGAGGTAGTCCGAGAATGGGTTGGCCCCCTCCCTGGGCTCATCGCTGCGCACGGTCCATCTTCCCTCGGGGGCCGTGACAAGAAGGAGTACCGTAACGGGGTCCGACCACAGCCCCAGGTCGTCCTGTACCTTGTAGAAGATGGTGTGCTCGCCCAGGGAGAGCTGGGTGGTCGTTACGAGGGCCTGGTCCCCGATGTGGCCGTCGATGCTGGAGTTCCAGGAGTGGATCGTGATGTTGGCGCCCTCGACGGCCGTGCCGCGTCCGTGCAGTGTGACGGTCCCACCTAGCCGGGCGGGGCTCGGGAGGATGGTGATGATATCGGCCGTGGGTCGGAAGCCCTTGGAAGTGATGGTGATGAGCATGGTGGCGAAGTTCGTGGACCTGAGGCCGTCCCAGTCCTCCACCGTGAGGCTGACAAGGTACTCGCCCTCGATGGAGTAGGAATGCGTCGTCACCGGTGTCGTGATCCAGTCGTTGGCCGTACCGTCGTCGAACTCGAACAGGTACCTGCCGACGGCCGAGTCATCGGAGGATTCCGAGGCGTCGAATGTTATTTCGAGGCCCGGGGGCGCCTCCGTCGGGTCGACCCGGAGGCGTGCGATGGGTGCTGTGTTGGTGATGCGGACGGTCACCACGACAATGGACACGTCGTTCTCAACGTTCGTGTCGAAGGGCACCACATCGGTGATCTGGGCCACGATCGTGAACACGCCTTCCGCCAAGGGTTGCCAGATAGTTCCGGGGGATACTGATTCGCCCGGGGCGATGGGACCGACCCGGATGCTCCCGCCCACGGGTCCCACGCCCTGCACGGTGAAGGTCACCTCGACCGAATCGATCGTCGCGACCCCCTCGTTCCTCACTATGGCCACAAGGTCCACGGCCTCCCCCACCCGGGGCGAGTCGGGGTCCACCTCGAGGGCGATGGATGCGTCGATGTCGATGTCGCCCTCGGACACCAGGACCCTCTGGTCCACCGAGTACTCTCCAACGAAGGTGTACGTGTCCAGCCCTGGCCACCTTACTGCCACCTCCACATCGCCGTCGTAGTCATCGAGGCCGAAATGGGTGGTGAACATGTCCTGGGACGTGGTCCCCCGGCCACCCTTGACGTCCCGGACCATCTCGAGGGTACCGGCGGTCACCTTGACCCTTGCCCCGATGGCCAGGGAGTTGGACCAGGTGCCCTCGAGCTTGACCTGAATCCAGTGGTTCTCGTTACCCCCGTTCTCGAACAGTCGGAACTCGGTTTGCGATCCCACTGCCAGGTCCAGGTCCCCGTCGTGGTCGTAGTCGCACCACCCGGTGCCCCATCCGTTGTCCACGGCGGTCCTGCTCTCCTCCGTGGAGTCCTCGAAGCGGTCCCGTTCCACGTTGCGGAACATGCGGGAACCAACGCCCTCGTACACGGCCGTGTAGTACAGGTCCAGGTCCCCGTCATTGTCGTAGTCGGCCCAGCTGGGGTCCGAGGAGGTCTCGCAATAGTCGATGCCAGAGCCGTACCAACGATCCAAGAAGGTTCCGCTGCCCCGGTTGTTCATCAGCATCGATTTGTCGGAGAAC
>JAUVRF010000125.1 GCA_030597775.1 Methanobacteriota archaeon
ATCCTAGCCAAGATGGGCCGGACCTTCATGGGAACGGCCGATCGATCATGGGCAGGGATCGTTCGACCGTCACCTCTTCAATTCCACCGTGATGAAGTACATCAGGACAAGGGCCAGGAATATGAAGACCGTACACAATGGCCAATAGGGATCGTTCTCCTCGTACCGGCCCGTGGTGTTGTTGATGGGCGGAGTGCCGGCCTCATCCCCTAGGAACTCGGATACCATCAGGATGGCCAGGACCAGGAGGCATACCAGCACTGCGATCATCACGATGCGCTGGACCGTGAGGTGGAACCCGAGCACCCTGATCTCCAGGTCGTTCCTAAGGAGACGCCTCAATCCCCAAGTCCCTCCTCACCGTCGCTCCGTTGTCGCATGTACATGGTGAGGGCGACGATCACGATGACGGCCACGGCCAATACGATGATGGCCAGGGCGGTGGTGGATACGATCGGCTCTTCCACCTTGGGTTCCTCGTCGACGGTCACCAGCAGCGACGTCTCGCTGGTGGCGCCATGGCCGTCGGTCACCTTAAGGGTTACCGTGTACGGCCCCGGCGCCTCGTATGCATGGATGAGGGTGGGTCCCTCCTGCAAGAAACCGTCCCCGAAGTCCCACTGGTACCTGACCACTCCCCCCGGGTCGGATGAACCGCCCGCGTCGAAGGTGAGCATCTGCATCGGGTAAAGGTCCACCGTCTCCAGAGGAACGCCTTCCAGGAACACGGTGAAGGTGGCCTGTGGTGGCAGGTTGACCGTGAGGTTGAGCATGGCCTCCACCGCGGCCCCGTCGTCGTCGGAGGCGATGATGATGATCGAGATGTCGCCCTCCTCGTCCACCGGCAGGTCCGCCCGGGGACCCGTTGCGAGTATCTCGCCGCCGTCGCCCAGGTACCAGGTGATCCTGTCCACCTCCCCGTCGATGTCATTAGTGATGACACCCAGTGATAGGGTGGTCGGAGCCTCGACCACGGTGCCCTCGAGTGCAGCGGTCTCAGCGTCAAGGGCGATGGAGGGCGGTCGATTGTGAACCCTGAGCTCCACCGACTCCACCACCTGGGCCCCGTCATCGTCCGTGATGGCCAGGAAGATGGTGTAGATCCCGTCGTCCGTGGGTTTGTTCGTCACCGTCTCTACCCTGCCCGACTGCAGGACCGAGTATCCCGCATCGGGGTCGACAACGGAGAACTCGAACTCCATCAGCTGCCCATCGTCGTCGTAGGACCTGGAGCCGTCGAGGAACACGACCTCCTCCGTGAGCAGGTCCGTCGGGTCCGCGATCAGGCTTACCACGGGCTCCCTGTTCAGCACGGTGAAGTCGGCCGAGAGATCGCCGATCGAGCCCATGTCATCGATCACCGTGAGGGTCACGATGACCTTCCCGGCCACCTCGAAGACGTGATTGACCAGGGGTGAATGGGAGATCTCCCCGGAGGAGCCATCCCCGAAGTCCCACTCGTACTGGATCACCCATCCGTCGAGGTCAAGGCTGTCCGTCGCGTCGAAGGTGACGGACCGCCCCTTCCATATCTCGTTGCCCACGAAGACGAACCCTGCGACCGGTGGACGGTTGAGGACGTTGATCCGCCGGGTTGCGGTGGCCATCGTACCGTCGTCGTCCCATACGGTGAGCCTGATGACGTACTCGCCCGGCAGCGTGAAGGCGTGGTTGGTCTGGAACTCGCTGGAGGTGTTCCCGTCACCCAGGTCCCACAAGGCCGTTGTGACCTGGCCGTCAATGTCGGAGCTGGCCGATGCGTTGAGCAGGAAGTACGTTCCCGTCAGTGCCTCGGACGGTTCAAGGTCGATGATGGCCACGGGGGCACGGTTGCGGACCATGACCTGTACCCGGGCCTGAAGGCTGAGCACGTCATCCACATCCAGCACCCAGGCCGTGACGTTGTACACACCGTCCTGGTCGAAGTAGTGGAAGGTCTCGTTGGTCTGCAGGATGGAGAGGGGGCTCCCGTCGCCGAAATCGAAGTAGTAGCGGTCAACGACGCGGGGGGTGTTGGTGAACAGTATGTTGAAACGGATGGTGTCGAGGGTCATGACATCGTAATCGGAGGCCGCGAGGGTGATGACGGGCCTCTCCTTGGTGGTGAAGTAGGTCACGGCCTCGTTGTTGTCCATGAGGGTCTCGAAGAAGGGGTTGGGACCGTCGTTCAGTATCACCCGGAGCTCGTGGGTGTCCACCTCCTCGGGCGCCGTCAGAACGATGTCGAGGGTGGTGAGGCTGAAGGTGTCGAAGGTCATGTTGTGCAAAAGGATAGGGGCGCCGTTGAGGAACAGGGTGAGGTTGGCGTCGTCCACCCGTCCGCCGAAGTTCTTTACCTGCACCCGGAGGGTGATAGAGTCGCCAGTGGCCGGGGTCTCGTTGGACAGGAAGAGCATGGCGTCGTCGATGTACAGGTCGGGTATGTCGCGGTAGGGGCTGCACTTGGGGTCTCCGACGACCACGCCCATCCATCCCAGCATGGCCGAGGCCATGCGGTAGCTCTCCGCCAGGTTGAAGCCCGCGGTGTAGCGCTCGAAGAGTATGTCGGGATGGGCTATGGCGCTCAGGAAGGGCTCGTACACGTAACCCTTGATGCCGGTGACGTTCTCCTCTATCCAATCTGCTATCATGGACTGGCCGTAACGGGGCGGGGGTGTGAAGGTGCGGCCACCGGTGCTCACGTAGGTCTCGGCGATGGAGCCGTTCACCCAGGTGTTCCCGGGTATCGCGGTGAGACCATTGACCGATGCATCGTTGGAACCCCAGCTGCAGTAGCCCATAACGTTCGTCTCCCCCTTGACGTACGTGCGGTTCTCGTTGAAGAGCACGTCCTCCCCACGGTCCACGAGGATGTCCCGGGCGTTCCGCATCCAGGTGTTGCCCACACCGTAACCGCCAGTGGAGTAGCCCTTGGAAGAGTCCACATCAAGGACGAACTGGCCTCTGTTGCCGTAGGTCTCGTTCACCCTGTCGATGAGGCCCTTGACATCGTCCCAGTCGTAACCGGTGAGGCGGTTCACCAGGTACATGCCCTGTTCGCCGTGGGAGAAGTAGACCCGGTCCCCCGCATAGGGGTTGGCCACGTAGTAGTAGTTCCCGATCTGGTACTCCCGGGACCCGAAGATGATGGCCAGCTCCTCGTCGACACAGGCCTCGTACATCAGGCTCTGGTTCCAGATCTTCAAGGGGAAGCCCTTGGTGGTGACGATGTAGTTGATCGTGGACACCAGCTCGTTGGTGACCATGTAGGTCTTGACCTGGTCCTTGAGGTCCTCGAACTGTACCTTGGTGATGACCTCCCTGGCGCGGACATCCAGGTACGCAACGTTCTTGTCGGGAACGTCCCTCGCCTCCGCGAAGTACTCCCCCACCCGAACCGACATGGCCGAGTTGTTGTTGATGAGCACGAGGACATCGGAGTAGTCGAAGGGGTCGAGGCTCTTGGGATACTCCACGGATATAAGCGTCACTGGCCCCACGTCGACAGGTACCGAGGCCGACAACGGGTCGCCGTCGGCGCCACCCGCGAAGGCTGGTCCCACCGCAAGCATGAAGGTCGAGGCGGGAAGTAATAGGATCGCGAATATCGCAAGTGCTCTTCTGTCCAAGGGTCCACCACTGGTGGATTTGAGACCTGGGTAGATAAAGCTTCCGAGTTGGGTTCCGCCGAACGCCATTGCCCAAGCTGGAAAAGGGGGTGGATGAAAAGGTACAATGGCCAACGGGCCTTGTGGGTCCTTACGATGGCCTACGCCCGTCAGAACGCGGTCGGGATCAGGGTCTTTACCTGCTTCACGCCGGGAATGCGCTTCAGACTGCTAGAGAACGTCCCAGCGAACTGCTCTATGTCGTCGGATGAGACCTTGACGACCATGTTGTAGTCCCCGGTCACGTTGTGGATCTCCACCACGTCCGGTGACTCCCGCAGGACCTCCGCTACCCGAGCGTGTCCCCTCTTGCTAGTGTTCAGAAGAACGTAACAAACCTGCGGGTTCTTCAATTGCTCTTCCCACTCTCGCATCAGATATCCTGTAACCCTCCAGTCAGCTGCTATTCATTCACCTCCCATCAATTAGGTGGTATGTGTGTTCTATATGAGGGGTGAGCTATTTATACATTTGCTCAGAGCCAGTCCTGTCAACAAGGCCTGCATATAAGGCGCCCCCTCCCTGGCCACATCCGCGACCCTGGGAAGGCGTTATCCACGCGACCGGACCCCGTTCGCCACGCTTCCCCGATAGGACCCGTCCTGCCCTTGAAGGGGTACCTGCCATGGGGTGCAGGTTTCCCGAACGAATGGCCCAAGTATTTAATCAGTCAGGCCCCCTTTTAAGCTCGTGCGAGCCAGGACCCTGCTGATGCTACTGCTTATCCTCTTCCTGGTACTCGGAAGTTCGGGGTGCCTCTCCATAGAATCGGTAAGGGACGCACTGCTGTTCCGGACAGAGGAACAGGAGGTCGTCTACTGGAAGGTCACCCCACCTCCCGTGGACGTGCTTTGGGAGGCAAATGGCCTTGTCCCGGCCGACACCTTCTCCTCCACCGAGACCTTCAAGGTGAACGAAGGCGCCAGGTGGATCAAGCTCACATATACGATAGATCTGCCCTCCTCCCTCTTGGGAGAGCAGAAGATCCTCAACTACACGATCTACTTCGACCCGGAGGTGACGTTGCGGCTCCGCATGCCCGACAACGAGATCTACTGGGAGCGGAACTTCACCCTGTCGGACAGCAACACCTTCACCATCCAGAGCCCCAGCGATGGGATATGGACCCTGAGGATCGAAGCAAAGGGATACGGTGGGGAGGCCTTCGGACTGGAGGCCAGGGATACTTTGTGGGTAGTGGTGGACCTCTATGAACCCAAGTGAGGAGAAGTGCGTGTACTGCGGGGAGCAGGCGACCCAGTACCTGTTCGCCCAGCGCATCTGTGACAAGGAAGGGTGCGTCAATCAGGCCCGGGACGAACGCGGTGGACCTGGAGGCCATATCTTCGAGAAGGCCCGCCACGCAGGCCCGACCATCGAGAAGATGGACTTCGACGAGGAGCTGGACTGAGCCTCGATGACGTTGGCCCCATACGCGGCAGGCCTGCCTTTCAACGCCTCTTGTACCTGATCACCATGATGACGGACGCGACTATCGGTATCAACACCATCACGATGATGATCCACATCATGAAACCAGAGAACAGGCTCCCACCATCGTCATCGTCCTGCACCTTGGGTTCCTCTACGAGGAACTGGATCTCCACCACGCGGGACCGGACCCCGTCCACATCCGTTGCGCGGATGAACAGGGTGTGGGTGCCCGGGACCAGATCGGACGCATCGTAATCGTAGGTCCAGCTCATGGTGCCAGTCACGCGCACCCCGCTCCCCTCGTCTATGCGGAGCTCGACGGAGGCTATCCCGGTGTCATCCGAGGCGGTCCCACGGATAACGTAGTAGCCCTTGATGGTCTGGCCGGGTGATGGCTCCGTCAACCTCACGGTGGGTTCCGCGTTCGCCCTCTCGATGCGCACCACGGCGGTCGAGGTGGCCACGGCACCCCCGTCGTCGGTGACCTTCAGGACCGCGTTGTAGGTCCCTGACATCTCGTAGGTCACGGAGGTGGTCCCCGAGTCCGGGGAGTAGTAGTTGACAGTCCCATCCCCCTCGAAGTCCCACTCGTACGAGACCACGCTTCCGTCTGGGTCCGATCCCGTGCCCGTAAGGGTGAGAGTCTCTCCCGACACGCCTTCGTAGGGTCCTCCCGCATCCGCGGTGGGAGGTTCGTTGGGGGTGATGGACGAGCTAACCTGGACGCGGAGGATGTCCACGTCGGTCTCGCCGTCGTTGTCCGTCACCCGGAACCGCGCTATGAACAGACCGGTCTCCTCGTAGGTCCAGACCGCTATCCGGGCCTGGGTGTCGTTCCAGTCGTAGACCTGATCCCCGTCGAAGTCCCACTCGTAGAGGGCGATGAACCCGTCGGGGTCCGTGCCCGTCCCCTGGAACTCCATCTCCTCGCCCTGGGTCGCCTGGATGATGTCGTCGGAGCCCGCGTCGGCCGTGGGTGCTCTGTTGATGTGGACCGGGATTATGGTGACGTTGCAGG
>JAUVRF010000506.1 GCA_030597775.1 Methanobacteriota archaeon
GAGGCCCAAGGGCATCTCCAGCAAGCAGATCCGCATCGGGGTCGTGGTCGCCGTCGTGGCCGTCCTGGTGGTCATACTCCTGTGGGGGCTGGTCCCCGACAAGATCTACGAGGTCCACCAGGCTGTTAATGAAATCGACTCCCTCGACGGGGAGTACGTGAGCGTCAAGGGCTTGATCGTAAGCTGGGAGGTCGGGTCCTCGGAATTCACCATCGCCGACACCAATGACGGGAACATCACCATCCAGGTACAACACACCGGCCCCATACCAGAGGGCTTCGGGATAAACGCCACCGCGGTTGTCAAGGGTATCATACGCAAATCCACCCCCGTTTACAAGATGGATACCGATGAGATCCAAATCGGTTGTCCCTCGAAGTACTAGGCCTTTTAAATCCTCATTAAGAAAAAATAATCGACAATTACTAGGGTGTAAGAAAACACCCCAGAATCTAGGCCAAAACATCGGTTCTTTTTCGACCTATCCAGAGGATTGAAATCATTCCAATTCTCAGCTATCGGGAAGTTTAATATAGCTGTAGATGGGTTACAGGATTTAATAGGAGTTCTAAATTAATTTTAGGGGCTCCTTAACATGGGAGGTCAAATATTGGGTGACACAAAACCTGTGAGGAAGCGAATGCTGCCTCTGGCCCTGATCGGGCTGGTGGCCGTGTTGGCGCTCCTGGCATTCATTGGGACAACTGGCGGAGCCACCTACGAAGGTTCTTCGAGGTGCGCGGACTGCCACGACGACATGCTTGAAGATTGGGAAGGAACAATGCATGGCATTGACTTCTCGGTGTGGGATTACCACGACGAGCCGACCAACAAGTACACCTATGGTGGCGGCAACGAGACCACGGGCATGACCGGCTCCTGCGCCGAGTGCCACGTAGTGGCCTACGGCGAGGAAAGTGGTTTCGATCCGGCTCTTTCCTGGAACGACACGTTAAACGCCGGCGACGATGAGGATTTCCCGAACCTGCACCTGCTTCGCATCGGGTGCGAGAACTGCCACGGAGCAGGCAGCGACCACACGTCCTCGAAGGATGCAGCTGACATCGACAAGAGCATCTATTCCTACTCTGATCCCTGCGGGAACGATGAGCGTGGCTGCCACGGTGATGGACGTCAGTGGGGCAACGATACCCTTAGCGGGTATTCCACCTCCGACCATTACCTGAACGAGGCACCAGCCTATGCCCAGAGGGCATCGTGCGCCCTGTGCCGCGCCACCCAGGGCTTCATCGCCGGACAGGTCGATGGTGAGCCGTGGGAGGAGCTTCCAGAGGACGTAGACATCATCTGGAGGGTCACCTGCTTCGCATGCCACGATCCACATCCCGATGGTGAGCATATGTCCTACCAGCTGAGGATGGAACCCGAGGACCTCTGTGAGGCCTGCCATCGCACCACCTCTACCTTCGGGACCGAGGAGGTACATCATCCCCAGGCCGAGTTCAGGGCCGCAGACCCGGTATACACTGCCGAGCAGTCCTTCTGGATGAAGGATCTCGAGTGTGTGGAGTGCCACATGTTCCAGTCCGGCCGTGGAACGGCGAACGAGGACTTCAAGATGGGCCATTCGTTCGAGCCCCACATGGAGGCTTGCATGGATTGCCACTCGATGTATGAGACCCCAGAGGATGCTCGTGCAGCCGTGGACCACATCCAGCACGCGTTCCATGAGGCCATCGAACCGGTGATGGTCCGCTTGGGTGTAGATCCGGATGACGGTCCTCGTACCGGCACCAAGGCTCTCAAGGACTGGGCCGTGGGCAACGAGTCCGTTGCCGGCGAGCTCTGGACCGACGCGCTTGAACTGGCCTACTCCGAGGCCCACTGGGACCTCACCTTCGCTGAGCATGATGCAAGTGGCAGCTTCCACAACCCCGTGTTGGGTATGAACATGGTCACTGGCAGCCTTGAGCGCATCGAGATGATCGAGGAGGCTATGGCCATCGGCGGCGTCGCCGGCACGGTTAACTGGATCAAGGGAACCGAGGTTGGAGATGCTATCGAGGGCGTCGGGATCAAGAGCGCCGCGGGCGACACCATGGCAACCACCGACGCCGAGGGCAAGTACTGCTGCTGGGCCAGCACCATGAACCAGGCCTACAAC
>JAUVRF010000334.1 GCA_030597775.1 Methanobacteriota archaeon
GCCACGGGGAATGACCGTTGGGGTGTCAGCCAGGACACGATGATAGGATTCTCGTCCCGGGGCCCGGCCTCTGATGGGCGCATCAAGCCTGACGTGGTCATGCCGGGCTACGTGATAGCATCCACCAGGTCGTCGGCTTCCGGCGCCCACTCTGGATGGAGCCGACCAGGGGACGGGCAGAGCTCGTACGTCTATGCCTCGGGCACATCGATGGCGACGCCCGGAGCCGCTGGCTCGGCGGCGGTGATCACCCAGTACCTGCGTGACGTGGTGGGGATGGAACCCTCACCCGCGATCATCAAGGCCACCTTGATCAACGGTGCCGTGCCCCTCACCGGCTACCCATATCCTGGGATGGACCAGGGGTGGGGTCGTATCGACCTTGAGAGGAGCCTCCTCGAGACGACCAACTACCGCATCTACAGGGAGGACCAGCAGGTCGATCTGGACATGGGCACCGGAACCAACGTTGAATCCATGTGGTTCTTCGTCGAGGGCAACCAGCGCCTGAAAGTGACCCTGGTCTGGTCCGACGTGGCCGGGACCGTGAACTCCGGCAAGCACTTGATAAACGACCTGGACCTCGAGCTGGTGGACCCCGACGGGAATAAGTACTCTGGCAATCTCTTCGAGAACGGCGTCTCGGTGACCAACACCTCCTTCGTCCCTGACCGCACGAACAACGTCGAGGGAATACTCATCAACATCCCCAAGGAGGGACTTTGGAACCTTCGCATCCGTGCTGCCAACAGCCCCGCGGGTACCCAGGATTACGCCCTGGTCGTGGCCGGGAACGTGGAGAAGGGACACGTGGACCTGGCGCCCGAGGGCCTCTCCGCCAGCCCCAAGGAGGCCGAGGAGGACCACACCGTCACCATCTCTGCCACGGCGCGGAACGTTGGCAACCGGGATGCAGCGGGAGTGACCTACCTGTTCGAGCGGGTCGACCCCTCCGGGACCACCGAGAGGATCGACTCCGGCCGGATCGGCGACCTGGCGGCCAAGGGGACCCATGACCTGAGCTGGCGCGTGACCGGAGTGCGTGGCGATCACGTGTTCAGGTTGACGCTCGACCCAGGAAGGACAGTGTTGGAATCCGACGAGGGGAACAACGTCCTCGAGATCACGTACTTCTTCAAGGGTTACGATGTGGCCATGACCACACCCCGAACGAACATCAAGGCGGACCCTGGCGAGATGGTGGCCTTCGAGATGACCCTCGAGAACGGTGGCAACGTACCCGGCGAGATCAGCCTTCAGCTCAGCACCCTCCCTCCGGGTTGGCAGGGGGGTTATGTCAAGGACAGTCACATCCTGGACCCGGGGGCCACGACGAGGGTCCTGCTGGACATACTCGTTCCCGCAAATGCCACCGCTGGTGAGATGGCCCGTTTGGTGGCGACGGCCACATCCTCGGGCAACGACACGAGGACCGAGACCTTGCACCTGGAGATCCAGGTGAACCAGGTATACGGTCTTGAGGTTGCGGCCCTGTCGGGCCCCCAGGACCTGGGGCCCGGAGAGGACCGTACGTTGGAGCTCATGGTCCGCAACACCGGCAACGGCATGGACATGTTCACGATATTGCCTCCGGAGCAGGTCCCTCCCGGATGGTGGGTACAGCTCAAACAGGCGATCGTGGAGGTGCCCCTGCGTTCAGAGACGACCGTGGAACTCGTCCTGTCGGCACCCGAAAGGGCGATGGTGGGTTCCTCCATCGAGTTCGACATCTCGATCCGGAGCTCGATGCCGTCGGTCTCCAAGAACGTGACCTATTCTGGCGAGGTGATTCAGGTCTACGACTCGAGGTACGAGGTGCTTGAGCAGATCACCGAGGGTGACGTCGGGCAGACGGTGGTCATACCACTATCCATATCCAACCAGGGCAACGGTCCCGTGACCTACTCCGGTGAGCTGAACTTCCCAGACGCCTCCTGGACCGGGGGGATGGACATCGAGAACCTGACCCTCCAGGGTTACCAGGAGACCCGGGCGAACCTCACCTTCACCATTCCGTCCGATGCCGTCAACCAGAGCTACGACTTCACGATGGTGATCATCTCAACGGGAGATGACATCTTCTTCAACAACTTCACCTTCTCGGTCCGCCAGTTCCACGACCTCAGAGTTAGCGTAACCTCCGCGCCACCGACGGTGACCCAGGGTCAGACCGCACACGTGCGGGTCCTGCTCGAGAACAAGGGCAACGGCCGGGAGGAACTGTCCCTCACCGCGGTCACGCCGGGGACATGGACCTTCGAGTTCTCCGACACGATGCCCCTGATCGATCACTTCTCCGAGGTGGTCGTGGACCTGCGCCTGGACACCAGCGTGGACACCCCGGGCGGTATCTACGATGTCGAGGTGATGGCCTACTATGGCCTGGCCAGGATGGAGATGACCACGGTGACCGCCCCGGTCAAGGTGCTCACCAGACCTGACCTTGCTGTCCTCCGATCCAACCTGAACATCTCAGAGGAAATGCCCTACGTGGACATGCTGGTCCGTATCACCGCCATCGTGTCCAACCAGGGAGAGACCCTTGCCAAGGACGTGTTCGTCCAACTGTACGTGGATGGTATACCCATCGGGCAACCCCAGTACATCAGCAGCATAGATCCCAAGGGCGAGGAATCGCTCACGTTCCTGTGGACCACCACCAGGAGCGGGGTCCACGAGGTCAAGGTGCTGGCAGACTACAACGGTGACATCGACGAGGCTGACGAGGAGAACAACGCGGCCTCCGTCGTTGTGGAGGTGAAGAAGATCGAGCTGAAGACCAGCCCGGGTCCCACCTACCTCATCGCCCTGCTTGCCATCACGGGCGCAGCGGCGGTCGCAGTCAACCATCGCAGGCGGGGACGCAGAGCGTACCTTTGAGGATCCCGCCCGTGGATGCTACACGATGGCTGCCACCGCAATCACCGATGCGACGGCGACCACGCAGCCCAAGGCCGCCATCGTCATGCCCGCAGCGTCCTCCTTCTTAACCTCGGGAAACACCATGACGAGCATCGCGACGGCGATGACAGCCTCCATCGTCCCTATCAATATCAGGCCGCCGGTGAGGGAGGCCACGGAGGCGGCGAGCAGGGCCGCCGGGCCGGCCACGGCCGTGGCCCGGGCGGCGGCGGGCCCGGCGCGCCGCAGGTGTGCCGGGGGC
>JAUVRF010000222.1 GCA_030597775.1 Methanobacteriota archaeon
CACCCGGGCCCGAACCTCCTCCAGGTGCTGCAAGAAACCCATTCTAGTCTCTTCGTCCATCATCGCATCGGGGCAGGGCCGTCCCTGTGATATTAACCTTTCCACGGAACGGTTGGAAGAAGGGGGCCAGGTGGTGCACTGGCCCCTCGGGTATCTCTCTGGCTAAACCTTAATATCGGCGAAGGGGATATTGGCGCAGTGCCGTGGGGGACCACGACCTGTTCATGGGCAGGGCCCGTAGATGGGAGCGATGGGAGGCCATCTCCAGCACCCGCCGGGGGCGGTCCATGAGCCTGTGTCGTCATGCCTCATGACGCATTCCGATCATGAACGGGAGGATATCTTGTGGAACCAAGAGCAAGGAACCCGCTGGTCCTTTTGACCTTGACCGTACTGGTAGTGACCGTTGTCCTCGTTTGCCTGGGTGGCGTCGAGACCGCTGACGCTGCCACGATCATAGTGCCGGACGACTACGCGACGATCCAGGCCGCCATCGACAACGCCGGGACGGGCGATACCATTCGGGTGTATGCAGGTACCTATGCCGAGAACATCGATGTGGATGTGGCCGTCTCGATCGAGGGTAACGGCACCAGCGAGACGATAATCTCGACCGTCAGCACCTACATCGTCAGCTTGACCGCCAGCGGGGCCTCCATATCGAAGGTCCGGGTGTCGGGCGGGACCACCGCTGGGATCGCCATCAGCACCTCCGGTTGCATGGTGGAAACTGTCTACTGCACCGGCAATGCCAGAGGGATCGGCCTGTATGGGGCGGATGACAATTACATCGGGAACAGCACATTCACCGGCAATTCCTATGCCGGTATCGGTGTCTACTCCGGTTCCGACGGGAACGAGTTCTTCAACGACACCGCCGACAGCAACGCGAACTTCGGATTGGACGTCTTCTCCAACAGCGACGGCAACACCTGGGAGAGCTGCTCCTTCGACCAGAACGCGAACAATGGTGTCCTCATCAACGGAGGGGCCGACAACAACACCATCGCCAACAGCACGATGGATGGCAACACCAACCATGGCCTCTCCCTCACCCAGTCAGAATACGCCACGGTGTACCGGAGCTCGGCAAGCAACAACACCAACAACCACGGGCTTGTGATCTACGATACCATCTCTAACAACCTTTTCTCGCACCTGATCGTGGATTCCAACGGTCAGGACGGCGTATACATTGATGGGGACTCGTACTCCCGATACGACAACATCACGATCACCGACTCCGGGACATGGGGCTTCGAGATCGCCAACGTAGACAACCCCACGTGCCAGGATTGCATCGTGAAGGGTTCAACAGAACATGGAATGCAGATAATGGTGAGCTCCGACCTTGATATAATCGACAACGTGGTCTCCAATAACACGTACGGGATCTACTTGGAGAACTGTGTCGGATGCAATGTGGGCAGGAACATGGTCGAGCAGAACGACGGACACGGGATCGGATTGCAGGACTCGGGAGGTACCCCTGGGAACAGGGTCTTTGAGAACCACGTCGAGGGAAATGGTCTGGTCCAAGGAGGTTTCCAGGCAGGGGTGACCTTTGCGGCCTTCACCATGGGCAGCGGGAACGTCATCGAGGACAACGATCTCATCGGGAACAATAAGGGCATCGTCCTGCTTGCCAATGCAGTGGTCGGGAACCACATTCGCGGCAACACGATCAAGGATTCAGCGGTGTTCGGCATAGAGAACTTCTTCAATCCAGGTCCCAACAACTTCTACCATAACAACTTCATCAACAATCCCATCGATGTCCAGTCTCCGAACGCGGCCGATGTGTTCGACAACGGGTACCCGTCCGGTGGAAATTACTGGGACACCTATGCGGGAAGTGACGACTACAGCGGACCCGCCCAGAACATCTGGGGACCCGATGGTCTTGGTGATGTCTTGCATGCCGTCGGGGGCGGTGTGCAGGACAACTATCCGATAGTTCGGATATTCAACGACCCATTGGATTCCATCGCCATCGTCGACCCGATCGATGGTGAGTTGGTGAGCGGGCTCGTCGTTGCGGAGGCCATCGTCGTCTCCGATTCAGTCATCGATGTGGAGTTCTTCTTGGACGGTATCCTTGTCGGACGGGATACCTCGGCGCCCTTCCAGCTGCTCCTCGACACCACGACCCTCACCGAGGACAAGGTGTACAAGCTCAAGGCCATCGCCAATCGCAGGTTCGGCATCCCCATCGATGACATGGTGCAGGTCACCGTTAACAACCAGGCCCTGGTGGGCAGCTACTTCAGCGTGTCGACAGTGTCCAACACGTACCAGCCCGACGACAGGGTGACGGCCATTGTCGATCTTTTAATGCCACCGGCCTTCGACGAGATCGTCATACACGCCCAGTACAGGGACTCCTCGGGGAACGCGACCCAGATCCCGGACATGATGTACGCCGCGTCGGGCAGGTACGGCTTCACCTTCTGGCTATCCAGCGATATCTCGCTCGGTACCGTGGCCCTGGAGGTGGACGCGAAGGCATACCTACGTGGGTCCTTGGTCTGGGAGGCGACGAACCTGACCATGTTCACCGTGGCTGGCAACAGCTACCATGGGGAGATGACCGCCATCCTGAACACCCTTGCCACGGTCCTGGACGAGATCGATGGCCTCAACGCCACCAACCAGGCACAACTGGCCCAGGCCGTCACCGATATACTGTCGGAGCTGGACGACATGGGCACCACCCTGTCCGAGATGTGGAACGATTCCAACGCCACCGAGAGCGCCAACCTGGCCACGGTAGTGACCGCCCTGGCGACGATGTGGGACGGCATCAACAGCAGCGCGCAACAGGGCTTCGGTGAGGTGCTGGCCGGGTTGAACACCACGGAGGGCAACATCACCGACGAGCTTGCCACCCTGGAGGCCTACCTGGCGGGCGAGATCCACCTGAGCCAGGCCGAGATACAGCAGAGCCTCGGGATCGTATGGGCGGGACTGAACACCTCTTTCGTTGACCTGGACAACGCCATCCAGACCCGGCTCGACGAGCTGGAGGGTTCGATGGCCGACAACTCCACCGCCCTCCAGGAGTACATCGACCTCCAGACGGTCCAGCTGGAACTCTACATGGACCTGATCAACACCTCTTTGCAGCTGCGGTTGGACGAGATAGACCTGGCCATTGCAGAGTTCAGGTCCGACGCCCTCGACGACCTCATGGCAATCTCCGCATTCCTGGTGGGAATGGACGAGAACGGAACGGCCCAGCACGGGGACGTGATGGACGCGATAAATGAGACCAACGAGCTGATAACGGAGATCAATTTCTATACACTCGGGAAGCTGCAAACGGGACTTGCGGAACTCTCGGAGGACCTGGAGGGGTTGAACACGACGGAGGCCTCCCGTCATGCAGAGTCCGTGAACGTGATGATAGCTGGCCTTGGCGCGCTGAGCGACCAGGTGGACGATGGGTTCAACGAGACCCAGAGCTCGCTACTGGCCCTTGACAAGCTCGACACCATCCTGGCCCAGCTGGACCTGATGAGCGCTGACCTCGAGGAGACCAAGGAGGCGGCTACTGAAGGGGATCAAGGGACGAACATCTTGCTCTTGCTCCTGCTCATCATGAGCATCATGACGATAAGTCTGATCATCATCGGTATGCAGAAGGTCAGGACCATGCGACATCCTCCCGAACCCCCCGTGGAGGAACTCGAACCAGTGGCTCCCCTGTTGGTATCGGCAGGTCCGGACAAAGCGGAACCGCCGGTCGATGAGAACTACGAGCTCATGATGGAGGACCCCATCATGAACCCTCCCGGCACTGGACCCGTGATCATGGACGTGGAGGAGGTTCCCGAGCCCGCGGTCCCGGCACCTGAACCTCCCACCTATCAACCTGGTCAGGAGGCGATGTGGGCCGAGGAGATCCTGGGCGCCGAGGGAGGATTGGCCATCGATGAGGGTGTGGATACGGAGGCAGACGCGGCGGAGATAATGGAAGAGGTCCCGTCCGAACCCGAGGCGTACCCGGAAACCTATCCCGAACCCGAGGAGGCTCCCCTTGAGGAGGTTCCCGAGGATGAGGTCCCCGTTCCCGAGGAGGCTCCCCTTGAGGAGGTTCCCGAAGAAGAGGTGTCCGTTCCCGAGGATGCTCCCCTCGAGGAGATTCCCGAGGATGAGGTGTCCGTACCCGAGGAGGCTCCCCTCGAGGAGGTTCCCGAGGATGAGGTGTCCGTACCCGAGGAGGAGACCCCCGCTCCCGA
>JAUVRF010000293.1 GCA_030597775.1 Methanobacteriota archaeon
GGCGGGCGAGGGCAGACCAGGGGACCAGGGAGGGGGCGGGCCGGGCGGCCGGCGCGCTCTACGGCGGGGGGAGGGGGGTCAGTGGCGACCAGTGGTTCGAGGCGAGCCGTGACCTGGCGGCCGCGGAATTGGTGATCATCCCGGCCATCGCCGCCATGTGCACCCTTGCCAGCATCGGTCTGTTCTGGTTCCTTACGATGCGTTGGGGGGACGCCAGGCGGTTCATCGTCCCCGTGTCCCTCCTCCTGTTCGCCAGCCACTTCCTGGACGGGGCGGCCACTTACAGGGGCATCGACGTTCACGGCTACTCGGAGAAGCACGTGCTCCCGAGCTTCCTCATAGAGCTCACGGGAACGGCCCTCGTGATGCTACCCCTCAAGTTCCTGGTCGTGACCCTCGCCATCTACCTTCTGGACGTGGCGTACCGCAAGGACCTCCAGGAGGCTCCGAACCTGGCATGGTTGGTGAAGGTGGCGATAATGGTGCTCGGATTCGCCCCCGGCATGAGGGACATGCTCCGGCTGGCCATGGGCGTCTAGTCCTTCCGGCCGCCGACCACGTGGTCCTCGTCCCCGGCCTCCGTCTCGTCGACGCGTCGCTTGACCTTCATGAAGAACACGATCATCAGGACGACTATCACTCCCAAGATGGCGCCCGCTATGTAGAGGCCCCTGTCGCTGGTCTCCTCGTCCCCGTCGATGGGGTCCCCGTTCCCGCCATTCCCGCCGCTTGTGGACTTCCGGACGGTGATGGTGAGCTTGTACGTGTCGAACTTGGTGTTGTCGCCCTTGGACCTGACCGTGAACAGCGCCTCCACCGTACCCACCACGGCCGTGTCGGCGGCGCTCACCACGACCTTGATGGGGACCATCCGGTCCTTTCCCGCCTCGAATGCGGCCTCGTCGTACTCCAACTCGAGGCCCTTGGTGGCGAGGGTGGCCTCGTTGTTGAGCTGGACGGTGAAGTTGTCCATGCCGTTGCCGGTGTTCGTGATCCGGATCTGGTGGGTCAGGTTCTTCCCCTGCTCCACCGCCATGGTGCCGTTGGCCGACGTACGCACGCCGTAGTACTGCTCCACGGTGATGTTCACGAACCCATCGCCGAAGTACTCGATGCCCAGGGCATTGGTGATGTTCGCGAAGACGGTGAGCTCGACGGGGTTCTCCGCGGAGGCTCCCGCGGGTACCCTGATGTCCAAGGTGATCCGTTTCTCGTGTCCGGTTGTGCCCTGGGGAACGTCGAACTCAGAGGGGCTGACTGTCACCATCCACCCGCTGTTCGTGCTGGCGTTGACGATGGCCGTGCCTCCCAGGGGGATGTTCTCCACCGTCACCGTGGCCTTGCCCATCACATGGTTGAACTCCACAGGGTCGGTCTCCACCTCTCCCACGTCGTCCACCTCGACGGAGATGGAGGGGAAGCCTGGTGGTGCCGGTACGGTGGGCAGGGCCAGCGGGACCAGGCTCAGCAGGAGGAGCAGGGTGAGTGTCAGGACCTTCGCTCTCATGGATACATCCCTTCGTTGTATTGAACAGTGGATAATGACCTTAACCTTTTGCATGTTGTCTGGAGAGCCGTTATCGCGGACCCCCCTCAGTCGATCTCTCCCTCGAAGTCGTCGGGGTCCTCCTCTTCTTCCCATTCCTCGGTGGTCTGGCCTCGCCACGTGAGCAGTTCCTGGTCCCCCTCGTCGGCCTTTTTCTGCCCGTAACGGAGGGATAGTAGGATCACGATGGGAACCAGCACCGCTGCTACTATCAGGGTGGCGAGCCAGGTTCCGAGCTCGAAGTTCAGGGGGATGACCGGGATCAGCATCACCATGATGAATAGCACCACCACAATGTATGCCACGGTCTTCTTGGTGGCATCGTCCATCGAACATGATATCATAGGTGCCTGGATATCAGTCTTTCCCCGCTTTACAGCCCTCTAAAGGGAGAGTACTGGCAATTCCACCAACAATTATAAATATATGAACAACTATTGCTGTAGATGTCGAAGTATACAACATCTGGTTGACAAGTGCGCGAGGAGGGAATTGGACTTGGCAAGAAGGGACGGAACGACCGAGGACGTGAACGAGGGACCGCTGAACGGATCCCCCGCCCCATCCGAAGGGCCACCGGATGAGCAGCCCTCCCCCGAGGCCTTGCTGGCCGTGGAGAGGGATCGATACCTGCGCCTCGCAGCCGAGTTCGACAACTTCCGCAAGCGCACCGAGCGTGAGATGACCGAGTTCAAGCGACGGGCGGCGGACGACGTGCTCCTGGTCCTGCTTGAGGTCGTTGACAACCTGGACCGGGCCCTGGAGACCTCCGGGGATTGCACCGACCAGGACCTGTTCGATGGCCTGACGGCCGTCCGGGCCCAGATGGGAACCATACTGGACCGGGAGGGCCTGGAGCCCATCGACGCGGTGGACAGGCCATTCGACCCCTATGAGATGGAGGCGGTGATGCGAATGCCCTCCGCCGATGTGGCCGAGGGGAGCGTATGCAGGGAGGTCCTGCGTGGCTACCGTGGGCGTGGGTACGTGCTGCGACCAAGCAAGGTCATCGTCTCAACGGGGACCGAGGAACCAGATGTCGATAACGGTGAGAATTTCAATCAAAGGAAGTGATGGATATGAAGGAGAAGATACTAGGAATAGATCTGGGAACGACCAACTCTTGTATGGCGATCATGGAGGGCGGAAAGCCCGTCGTCATACCCAACGCCGAGGGCGGTCGGACGACCCCATCCGTGGTCGGTTTCACCAAGGAGGGTGACCGACTGGTGGGCCAGGTCGCCAAGCGACAGGCCGTTTCCAACACCGAGCGGACGATCGGCTCGGTGAAGCGTCGGATGGGCACCAACTGGAAAAAGAAGGTGGACGGCAAGGACTTCACGGCACCCGAGATATCGGCGATGGTGCTTCAGAAGATGAAGGTCGATGCCGAGAAGTACCTGGGACACGCGATAGATAAGGCTGTCATCACCGTGCCCGCTTACTTCAACGATAACCAGCGCCAGGCCACCAAGGACGCGGGCAAGATCGCCGGCTTCGAGGTCATGCGCATCATCAACGAGCCCACCGCCTCGTCCCTGGCCTACGGTCTGGACAAGGAGGAGGGCGAGAAGATCCTCATCTTCGACCTGGGCGGCGGCACCTTCGACGTCTCCATCCTGGAGGTGGGTGACGGTGTCTTCGAGGTGCTTGGCACCGACGGCGACACCGCCCTGGGCGGTGACGACTGGGACGAGCGCATCATCGACTGGATGGCCAAGGGCTTCAAGAAGGACCAGGGCGTGGACCTCTCCAAGGACCCCACGGCCATGCAGCGCCTGAGGGAGGCTGCCGAAACGGCGAAGATCGAGCTCTCTGGCCTCCCCAGCACGAACATCAACCTTCCATACGTGACTGCCGACCAGACCGGCCCCAAGCAC
>JAUVRF010000425.1 GCA_030597775.1 Methanobacteriota archaeon
ACCTCCACGGACCAGTTCTGGCCCTTGGCGGTGTGGTAGGAGGGGACGAGGTCACCGGTGAGGTTCGCCACCAGGATGCCGTCCCGGTACCATCGATAGATGTACTGAATGCCTGCGGTCTCCAGGTCCGAGGCGCTGGCGTCCATCTCCACCCGCAGCTGGGTGGAGGTGACCGGCGTGAGGGGCTCCAGGTGCACCACGGGGGACGTGGGCAGGTTGTTGAGCACCTCGAGGATCCCGGGGAACTCGACCCAGTCCGAGAACTGGCTGTCCAGGTCGGTGGCGTCCACTCGGAAGTCGTACACGCCCACCGGGACGTCCACCCGGGGGGTGATGGTGGTGCTCCAGTTGCCGGTGTCGGGGTCGTAGGAGAGGCTGTTGACGAGGAAGTCGTCCCAGGTGTCGGTGCCGTTGATGCGATGCTGGACCAGCACGACGAGCTCCTCATTGAGGTCGTAATCGTCGGTGACGTCCACCGACAGCTCCACGGACCTCAACCGGAGGACCGAGGGTTCCGAGATGTCCAGACCGTGCACCACGGGAGGCATCTCCACCCTCTGTGTCCAGTTCAGCCAGAGGTCGTCCAGCGAGAAGGGCTGTGCGGTCCCGAGGCCGTCCAGGATGGCGACCACGCGGATCGACTCGTGGAGCTTGATGTGGAACAGGTTCGCCACGGTCCACTCGTTGCTCCCCGAGACCATGGGTGTCTCGGCGAGCACCTCCAGGGTGACCGCGTCGACCAGCTGGATCGTCCCGGACTGGGACGCTCCCAGGCTGGCGGTGTACCGGAAGGTGTGGAATGTGCCCGTCTCCCGGGGTTCCAGGGGTCGGATCGGGACGGACATGTAACCTCCCGTGCCGTGCTTGAACAGCTTGGTCGCCAGCACGTCGGAGGCGCCCTCGGTGGGGATCTCGATGTCGGGGGTCGAGGACCAACCCGAGGCGCCGCCCAGGTCGACCAGGGATGAGGCGTTGTAGGTGGTGGCGTTCTGCTGGCAGGCGAAGACCAGGTCGGGCCGGCCAGTGCCGTCCAGGTCGGCTGCTGCGACGCCGGTGGCGCCCTCGGTGGGCAGCCGCACGTCGGGGGAGGAGGAGAAGCCTCCGCCGCCGCCGTTCAAGTAGACGAAGGAGTCAACCTCGTGCCGTTTCGAGTTGTCCCAGAAGTTGGCGAACACGATGTCCAGGTCGGTGTCGCCGTCCAGGTCGGCGACCTTCACGTCCTCGGCGCCCGAGGTGGGAAGGCCCAGGGGGGTGGAGTCGAAGCCGCCGCCCGTCTTGCCCCAGTAGATGTAGCTGTCGACCTCGGAGAAACCGCCGCTCAGGCTGTTGGCGAACACCAGGTCCGGGAGGCCGTCTCCGTTGAGGTCGCCGGCCGCCACCGCGCGGGCGCCCCTGGTCGGGAGCCTGTGGTCGGGGGAGCCGCCGGTCCAGCCAGTGGCCTCCTGCAGGAAGACCATGCTGTCGGTGGAGGTGCCCGCGTCCCGGTAGCAGGCGAAGACCAGGTCAAGGAGGTCGTCGTCGTTGAGGTCCACAGCCACCACACCCGAGGCGCCCCTGGTGCTGAACTCGAAGTCGGGCTCGTCGGACCATCCGTCCACCGAGCCCATGAAAAGGGTGCTGTTGACCTGGTAGTTGCCCGCTGACCTCTGCTCCTGGGCGAACACGACGTCCACGTATCCGTCGCCGGTGAGGTCCTCGAGGAGCACATCCGTGGCGCCCAGGGTGGAGAACTCGTGATCGGGCAGCAGGTCCATCCCCAGGGGTCCTCCCAGGAAGATGGGGCTCGTTGTGGAGAAGGTGTCCACGCCCGTCTGCTTGACGGCGAAGACCACGTCCATGAAGCCGTCCCCGTTCACGTCCGCCGTGTCCACGGCGGAGGTCCCGCGGGTGCTGAACTCGTAGGGCGCCGTGGAGAGGTAGTCCAGGCCACCCGCGTCGGAGTACACGGTGGGAACGGTGGTGTAGTTGTCGTTGCCATGTATGGCGGGGAATATGAGCTGGGGCAGGTCGCCGCCGATGGTGCCCTTGCGCAACTGTCCGCTGGTGACGTCCAGGTTGTGCATGCGGTCCACCTTGGCGGCGCCGAAGAACTCGTCTCGCCAGACCCTCTTGTCCATCCACTTCACCGTGAGGGAGTCGAGGACGGGGGTGGTGGTGTTGAACTCGCTTGCTATTGAGACCTCGATCCTGATGGTCCGGTGGAGGTAGCCGTCGCTCTTGGAGAGGTCCGCGTCCATTTGGGTCAATCCGTCGAAGCCGGCGATGGCCTCGCCGGCGGCGTCGTCGATGACGGACATTGTCATGGAGGTGTTCTGGGGGAAGGTGCCCTCCAGGTAGGCCACGTCCCACTTCTGGTCTATTGGCAGGCTGATGGCCTCGGTGGTGAAGGTACCGCGGTAGGCCCGGACGGACCTCTCTCCTCCCTTGGGGATGGCCAACACGATGTTGTACACCCTGGTGACAGTCTTGGTGATGTCCGCGGCCGGTGGCCAGGAGGTCCCTCCGAATGCGATACTGACCTGGTAGTTGGGGTTTGCGTACACTGACCAGGCGATATCATCGTACCCGTCCTTGTCGATG
>JAUVRF010000145.1 GCA_030597775.1 Methanobacteriota archaeon
TCGAGGAGGTCTACTTCATCCACAACGACGGCCGGTTGATACTGGCTGCCACTTCCATCGCCACGGCCGACCAGGATGCACAGGACGTGTTCGCGGGGATGTTCACCGCGATCCAGGAGTTCATCAAGGAGTCCATGTCCAGGGAGGGCAACCTGGGAAGCTTCGAGTACGGGGATAGCCGCATCGTCATCGAGAGGGGGGGTCACATAACCTGCGCCGTCACCATCTTCGGGCCCGAACCACCCAACATGCGCGAGGAGAGCCGCGATATGGTCCGCCAGATAGAGGGCAACTACGCCGGCGTAATCGAGCGATGGGACGGGGACAAGGGCAAGCTCGAGGGGATCCACGAGTTCGGGAAGCGCATCCTTGGTCTCACCGGAGGCATCGATCGCGAGACTGTGATCAAGTCCAAGGAGAAGAAGGGCATCAAGCTGCTGTCAGAGGTGGAGTTCTTCCAGGGATTCGTGCGCCTGAAGGCAGCGGTCAAGAACGACACGGACACCGTCATCACCGACGTTGCCCTGGACATCGTCTATGATGACAACGTTCTCCGGATCGACCATATCCAGCCCGTCTACGAGTACAAACGGGGCAAGGTGTACCTGGGAAACATCAATGCAAGCGAGAAGAAGACCGTGGCCTTCAACTTCGACCCCATCATATGCATGGAGTCCATGATAGATGGCACGTTGACCTACAGGGACGTGACCGGCAAGCTCCTGGTGGTCTCGATGAAGTCGCGGAGGGCGGACATCGTGTGCCCCATCTTCTTCACCAGGGAGAATGCCAACACCGCGATGCTCAAACGCCTCATCCGGGAGGAGCTCGCCTCCCAGGATTCCAAGGTGTTCCGTTACCCCGACGGGCTGGCCCCCCTCCAGGCCTTCGAGCTGTGCAAGGGCGTTGTCCACTTGCACGATGTGAAGTACGTCCGGGAGTTCGTCGAGGCTCGCCCCACATGGCTCGGCGAGGCCTGGTTCTACGGCGAGACCAAGGTGAAGGGCTACAAGATCGTCATCCGGGTCACCATCCGCGAGGACAGCCATACGTCCGAGTTCTTCGTGGCATCCTCGGAGATGGAGGTCATCACCGGTCTCCTGGCCGAGCTGGGTCACTCCCTGAACCGGATGCTCAAGGAGAAGTACATGGGCCGCCTCAAGGTCCAGCCGATCGTGGACCCGCGATTGAAGAGGGACATAACCGAACAACCGCTGCTTCTTGAGAAGGAAGGGTGAGGACCGCAAGCTATCCAGGCAACATAATCTTTAGATAGGACTGCGGGGTATCACCGCCGTCCCGTCGGGGCTCGGTCGATGAATGACCGGGCTGACGTCGTAGGCCACTTCCGTCCCGCCCGTCCCGCTGAGGCCCGTAGGAGGTTCGACCCGTATGGCGAAGAAGGAACCAAAGGAGACCAAGGGTGAAGACCCTAAGTACAAGAAGAAGCAAGAGGATGAGAACCCTGATTTTCAATTCCTCGTTCGTATTGCCAATACCGATATAGACGGTCATATGCCGCTATACCTTGCCCTTCCGAGGATGAGGGGTGTGGGGCGCCGTGTGAGCATCCGTATCGTCGACCATCTGGGGTTCGACCGGAAGGCCCGGATCGGTGACCTCTCCGAAGAGGAGATAGAGAAGATCAAGGGCGCCATCGAGAACATCCACGAGATCCTCCCCAACTGGATGATGAACCGCCAGAAGGACTTCGACACCGGCGACGACATGCATCTGGCCGCCTCCGAGGTGCAGATGGCACGCCGTGACGACATCAACCGCATGAAGAAGATACGGTGCTACAAGGGCATCCGTCACGAGAGGGGCCACAAGGTCCGCGGTCAGCGGCTCAAGTCCAACGGACGCACCGGTCTGGTCCTGGGCGTTTCCAGGAAGAGGAAGTAGGGGTGATGCAAGATGGGAGACCCCAAGTTCGCCAGGAAGCATTACCAGACCCCGTCACACCCATGGGACGGTCCCCGCATCTCCGAGGAGAACATGATCATCCGCAAGTATGGCCTCAAGAACAAGCGGGAACTCTGGAAGATCCAGACCATTCTCCGCAACCTCCGTCGACAGGCGAGGAAGCTTCAAGCCCGACTCAACACCAGCGACGAGCAGGCCCTCAAGGAGAGGGATGCCCTCCTCGCGCGCCTCATACGCCTCGGGCTCCTCTCGGGCAAGTCCGACCTCAACGACGTGCTGTCCCTGGAGGTCGAGGCGTTGCTCTCCAGGAGGCTCCAGACCCAGATCTACCTCAAGGGCATGGCCCGCACCGTCAAGCAAGCCAGGCAGCTCATAGTCCATGGTCACATTGGCGTCGATGGCCGCAAGGTCACCGTGCCAAGTTACATGGTCGCATACACCGAGACCGGAGTCATAGACTTCTACATGAGCTCACCGATGGGCAGCGATATGCACCCCGAGCGGCCCGCGGCCGACTTCGCGCCCCAGATGACCACCGTCAAGGAGGAGCGCAGGGTATCCGCGGAGAAGGAGCGGGACATGCGCCGTTCCCGTGAGATCCAACGCATCGCAGCCATGCGCAAGGCCATCACCGATGATAACGAGGAGAAGAAGGAAGGAGACGCCGCACCAGAGGACAGCGATGCGACCACGCCAACGGACGGCGAGGAGGCCACCAAGGAGAAGGGGAAGGAGGATGCCCCCAAGGAGAAGGGGAAGGAGGAGGCCACCAAGGGGAAGGAGGAGGCCACCAAGGAGGATGCATCCAAGAAGGCTCCCGCAGAGGAGGAGAAGCCCAAGAAAGGAGGTGAGTCCTGATGCGCTGGGGAATAGCACATATCTTCGCATCCTACAACAACGTCATCATCACCATCACTGACCTCACAGGCGCCGAGACCGTCACCAAGGCCTCCGGCGGCATGGTCGTGAAGGCGGACAAGGACCAGGCCTCCCCCAACGCGGCCATGAGGGCTGCCGAGAGGGTGGCGGACATAGCCAAGGAGAAGGGCATCGACGGCGTCCACGTGCGCATCCGTGCCCCGGGTGGCAACAAGTCCCAAAGCCCGGGACCTGGTGCACAGGCAGCCATCCGTTCCCTGGCCCGCGCCGGTCTTCGCATCGGCCGGATCGAGGACGTGACCCCGGTACCCCACGATGGAACGAAGAAGAAGGGCGGCCGCCGCGGCCGAAGGGTGTAGGGGGGTGACACACATGAAGATGGAAGTTCGGACCCTTACCGAGACCAAGGCCCTTCTAGTCGTGTCAGAAGCGTCACCTGCCATCATGAACTCCCTCCGGCAGACCCTCATCGCGGACATCCCCAAGATGGCCATCGAGGAGGTGGAGTTCCATCTTGGCCCCATCCGGGACCAGGACGGCAAGGAGTACGAGAGCATCTCCCCTCTGTTCGACGAGATACTGTCCCACAGGCTGGGCCAGGTGCCGATCCCCACCGACCTTGACTTCTTCAGCTTCCAGGACGATTGCGAGTGCGAGGGCGAGGGTTGCCCCAAGTGCTCCATCATGTACACGCTCAACAAGAAGGGACCCTGCACCGTCTACTCGGGCGACCTGGAACCCGTGGGCGACAGCAGCCTCAAGATCACGGATGACCTCATCCCCCTGGTGAAGCTCTCCGAGGGGCAGGCCCCGCTCATCTACGCGACGGCCGTCCTGGGCACGGGACGCACCCACTCCAAGTGGCAGGTCTGCCACGGAGTGGGCTTCAAGTACTACCCCACCATCAAGATCAACAAGAAGAAGTGCGACCTCTCCGGGGTTTGCGTCAAGCGCTGCCCCCGGGACGTCTTCACCATGGACGACAAGAAGACCGAGGTGGCCGACCCCGAGGCATGCACCCTTTGCATGACCTGCGTCGACGAGTGCGAGACCAAGGCCGTGACCGTGGAGACCGATGACACCAAGTTCATCATGACCTTCGAGACCGATGGATCGATCAGCGCCAAGCGGGCGCTTCAGTACGCCCTGGACCTCCTCGACTCCAAGGCCAACGAGTTCCGCGACGGTGTCAGCTCCCTGGGTTGAAGGGCGTCCGTAGCCCCCGACAACTTACCACCACTAGGTCACCCGCTATCGGTCAGGCCCCTCGATGGGGTCGCGAGGTCCCATTACACGCACAGCGAAGGTCAGAGTTGCCTGGCCGTTCCCTGGATGAGTTCCCAGGCCTTCTCGACATGCCCCTGTTCCACCCTGGTCTGGCCCACGACGAGACGGAGGGCGAAGACCCCGCCCAGCCTGGTATGGGTAAGGTACAGCTTCCCCGTGGCGTTCAACCTCTCGAGCAGCTCCTGGTTGAGCCGGTCCATCTCATCGAGGTCATCGACGCCCACCGGGTGGTAGCGGAAGCAGACGAGGTTGACGGGCACGGGCGCCAGGACCTCGAAGTCCTCCGAGGCCTCGATCCGCTCACCGAACCAGCGGGCCAACCGGATGTGCTCCCGAACGATGGCCTGCAAGCCCTCGACCCCGTAGCTGCGGATGACGAACCACAACTTGAGGGCGTTGAAGCGCCTTCCCAGCTGGATGCCCCAGTCCCTGTAGTTAGTGACACCCGCCTCCCGGGTCCGGAGATACTCGGGCATGATCTCGAAGGTCCTTACGAGAGCGTCCGGGTCCCTGACGAAGTACGCCGAGCAGGGCAGGTTCGACAGCATCCACTTGGGCGGGTTCATGGCGAAGCTGTCGGCCATGACGATGCCGTCGACCATCCATCGGTAATCGGGCAACAGGAGTGCCGTGCCGGCGTGGGCGGCATCGACGTGGAGCCAGATGCCGTACTTCTGGCAGACCTCACCGATCTCCCTCAAGGGATCGATGGCGGTGGAGCCCGTGGTGCCGATGGTGGCCACCGCGATGACCGGCCTCTTCCCATCGTCCAGGTCCTCCTTTATCGCCTTCTCCAGCTCTCCCGGGACCATTGCAAAGTCCATGTCCACCGGGACCTTCCGGAGGTTCTCCCTCCCGAGGCCCGCTATCTTGACGCCCTTCTCTATGGAGGAGTGGGTCTCGGTGGAGCAGGAGGCGGTGAGGTCGCCCCAGACGCCCATCCCCTTTGCGTTGACGGCGTGATCCGTGGCCCGCTCCCTGGCGGAGACGATGGCGCAGAGGGTCGCCGTGGAGGCGGTATCCTGGAGTACCCCGGTGAATGTCTTGGGCAGCCCCAGCATGTCCCGTAGCCACTCCATGACCCTCTCCTCCAGCTCGGTGGCTGCGGGTGAGGTCTGCCATATCATGCACTGCACGCTCAGGGCGGAGACGACCATCTCCGCCAGGACGGAGGGCGGGCCGTTGTTGGCGGGAAAGGAGGCGAAGAAGGAGGGATGCTGCCAGTGGGTGATGCCTGGCATGATGACGGCGTCCAGGTCGGCCATGATCATCTCGAAGGGCTCTCCCGCCTTGGGAGGTGAATCAGGAAGCTGGGAGGTCACGTGACCGGGTTCGACCTGGGACTTGACGGGATATCCCTCGACCCCGTCCATGTAGTCGGCCATCCAATCCACGACCTCGTGACCTCGGCGCCTGAACTCCTCTCCATCCA
>JAUVRF010000556.1 GCA_030597775.1 Methanobacteriota archaeon
AGCCCATCAAGGAGGGTCCCGCCAAGGGTCACCTGGTGACCGAGGAGGAGCTGCAGCTGATGCTCGACGATTACTACCGCGAGCGGGGCTGGGACGAGGACGGTAGGCCGACCTCCGAGACGCTGGAGGAGCTGGGGATCTCGGACCTGGCGTACTGGTGAGAACGGAATGGGAGCAGGGGTCGACCGGGACTGACCAGGACCGATCGCTCAGTCCATGGCGGGAACGGCCGTGGGGGTGTCCGTGGCGTACACACGGCTCTTCCGCCGGGTCCTGTCCACCTTGATGAGGTCGGCCTCCTCCATGATCTTGATGTGGTAGTTGATGACCTGGGAGCTGGCCCCGATGCGCTTTGCGATGTCCTTCTGGGAGAGGCCCTGGTTGTTCTTCACGATGGTCAGGATGACCTCCTGGAAGGAGCTGATGTTGCGCTGCGTGGTGGGCAGTTTCATGTCCGCGGGATAGAAGCGCTTGAAGATGCCGTCCATGCGGGACCTGACGTAGCCCTCCCGCTCCAGCACCCGCAGGTGGTACGACAGGGCTCCGTTGGTGATCTCCAGCTGGTCCTTGATGGCGTTGTAGTGCTCCCCGGGATTCGCGATTATGTAACCATGGATCTTTCCACGCAGGTAGTGGTCAAGCACCCGGTCCTTCTTGATCTTGGTGTAGAGGGGGAGGAAGATGATGGTGAGGAAGGCGTACCTGCCCACCTCGGTGCCGCCGAACAGTGCGAGGATGGAGACGGTCAGCACCACCGCCACGGAGGCCTGGACCACGCCGGGCGGGACAACGGGCTCGTCGACGGCGGCCACGTCCACATGGCGCTTGACAATGTTGTTGACCTCGCTGCGCTCGCGGATCTCGTTGGAGGGGTCCACCTGGAGTACCAGCGTCCGCCGGCCTCGCTCGGGGATCATGTACAGGACGACCTCCAGCTCGCCCATGCTGGGCACGATGGAAAGGGTGTCCCGGTCCAGGATGGTGTTCCCGTCCTTGAGTACCACGGTCACGTCCTCGGCATCGGCCATGCCCAGGTTCAGCACGTGGGCCCGGACGGTGACGGGCTTCCCCTCCTCGGGCCTGGCGGGCAGGATGGTGAAGTCAAGGACGGCCAGGTCGGGGAACCGGAGTCGGACGTAAAGGGTCTGACGGAGGAGTTGACCTCCCTCGTGGTTCCAGAGCACCAGTTCCACGGCGTAGGCGTCCGCGTCGGCGCTTTCGGGCACCTTGAGGGCCAGGTATGCAGCCCGCCGGTCGTCCACGTCCATGGGGAAGGTCACCGAGGGCTCGCCCCCGGGGGTCTGGAAGGTGTAGTCCCAGCCGAAGGGAAGGCCCTCCAGGGCCAGGCGAACGTCTCCGGGGCTGTTGCCGACGCTGTGGATCTCGAAGGGGAACACGACGGTGCCCGGGGGGGTCAGCGTCATGGTGGTCTCCTCGATGGCCAGGTCCACGTTGAAGACCTGGGGGACGTGGACGTCGCACCAGGCGGTGACGGGTCCCGGGGTTCCCCGGACCTGAATGCCGACGGGGACGACCTCTGGGTCGGAGTCACGGGGGGCTGTGATGGTCACTGACATCGCCCGGGTCGCGCCCGGGGAGAGATATATCGGACCGGGGGTGCCGGTGCTCGCCCTCCAATCCTCCGGGAGGCCGAGGACCTCGAGGGTGACCTTCTCAAGGGCGTTGATCCCGTTGGTTATCTCGAGGTAGATCTCGGTCGTGCCATCCATCAGGATGGTGGACTTCGGTACGAACAGCCCGTGGTCGGTGACCCGGAGACCCACGCTGGCAGTGAAGTAGCCCACGTCCAGGGTGGGTCCGGCCTCGCTGGCCACGACCACCATGACCTGTGACTGGGTCTGATGGGAGG
>JAUVRF010000182.1 GCA_030597775.1 Methanobacteriota archaeon
GGTGGACGGTGACCACGACCACCTTGCCCAGGGAACGGGTGACCATGACCACACAGCGTCCCTGGAAGGCCCCCACACCCACCAGCTATCTCCAGGCTGGGCCCGGCTTGCGGGTGGGACCCGTCCTGCGCAGGTCCAGGTCACCCTGACCGCCGGCCCTATCTCGATCACGCTACCGGGTTCCTGGGGTTCCAGCGATGCCGACTGGAACGAGACGGTGGACCTTATGGGGAAACTGGCCCCTGGTATCACCGATGTGAGGTTCGATTCCGTCACCGACGGCACGCTGGAATACGTGCTGATGATCGTTATCGACTCCGCCTTCGGTGTGCTCACCGGTCATGGTCCGCTGGGAGACGACGGGACCCTCGAGGTACCCATCTGGAGCCCCCCTGAGACCCTGGGTTCCCGGGTCTACATGTTCGGTTCCGACCTCCCCCAGACCGTGGACATGGCCGCTTTAGGGGGCAACCACACCCACGATGCCCTGGCCGCGGGGGACCACACCCACATCATGGGCTCAACAGCCGACCATGGACATCAGGTCACCGGAGGGAACCATGTCCACAACGGGACCGTCACCACGGCCGAACCCCCAACTACCAGGACCACGCCCTACTGGAACCTGCCGGGTCATCGTCATGACGTGACGTGGAACGGCAACCAGATCGCCGGGATCGGTGACTACGATTACGCCACCGTCCAGTCAACGGACCACAACCACACCACGTACGCCCACACCCACACGGTCGCCATCAACGTCTCCGGCAACCACACCCACGACCTCTCGCTCGAGGATATCCACTCCCATTCATCGGACCCGTCGAACGACCACTTCCACATGGCGGACGATGCGGAGCTCCACGCCCATACCCTGTCGTACCATCCCATGGCGACGGGCATCGGTAGCCCCACCGGCGTCAGGACCATCGTTGATGACCTGGACATCTCAGATGCCAATGGCGGGCCCTGGGACCTGTCCGAGGTCCCCGTCGTGGTGGACCTTGGGATCACCGACTGGTCGGTACCCCACTCCTTCATCATGAACGCGACCGGCCCGGGACAGGTCGAGTGGGTCGTGCTCCTGGAGCTGGACATACCGATCATCATAGCCTCTGTCCAGGGTCTCGCCGGGGATGTCCTGGCCCACCTTCCGGTCACCGACTCGGTGGGGGGCGCCACGGTGGGCGTGCTGGGGAACCGGTACATCATGCCCATCGACCCCTCGACCCAGGAGGGGGGCGTGCATGACCACGTGACCACCATGGACGGCAACCATACCCACGCCACATCCGTGAACGGTTCACATTACCATGAGCTCCTGGAGGGCGACTATCACGTCCACAACCTCTCCCTTGACCTCACCGTTGCGACCGTCAAGGACGCCAACGGGACGGTGAGCCTGGGGAACCATGTCCATACCGTCACCCAGGGTGCGTCTCTGACCTCATCGGACCGGGTCACGGCCACCACCGGCTCCCACAGCCACAGGACCGATCCCCACGGGCACGACCTCCTCTGGTCCTCCCTTGGAGACCATACGCACACAAGCTCCCTCTCGGGGAACCATTCCCACGACATGGTGGAGAACGGTTCCCACGTCCACTCGATGGAGGGAGGCGAGCATTCCCACGCCGTCCTGCCGGGCATCGATCATGATGTGTCCTATCCCTACCTTGCTGACCTGGACCTGCGCCTCGGGGACACCCATCCCGGGATCAACCTTGCGGGGGACACCACCTCATGGTGGGAGGAGTTCAAGGTGCAGGGCAGGTACCTGACCTCCAGTCCCATGGAGACCCTGGTCGGCGCCGCGGGCACCGTCGGGATGTTCTCGGCCATTGTCTGGTTCTCGATGGACTCGGACGCACCCGAACCGGTCCTGATCGAAGCGCCCGATTGGGTCCGTCCCGGCGACGACTTCCAGGTCGTCATCGGGTTGACCGACGATACCGAATACGACTCGGTGCTCCTCGCGATAGAGGGACCCATCACCGTCGCTGGCCAGACCAACGACGAGACCAATTTGACCATCACCTTCGACTGCTCCGCGCCGACCACCACGATGGACGGTCATTACAATATCTCGGTCACCGCGTCCGACACGGCGGGGAACGAGGGCACCACCGTCGTGGGCAGCCTTGGCGTGGATGGAACGCCTCCCGAGATCACCCATCAGGTGGGAGGGCCCAATGTCGTCCTTGACGATGACACATGGGTGAGGTCGACCACGCCGATCATCCTGAACATCACCGACGCCCTCTCCGGTCCTAAAATGCTGGAATACGCCTTCTCCTCGAGCGAACCGTGGACCCAGTACGACCCGGTTAACAACACCATCCTGGAAGGGCTGTCGGACGGACCTGTGGAGGTCTTCTACCTGGGAAGCGACGTTGCTGGTAACTCAGTGGTGGATAGCATTGACCTCATTATCGATGATACCCCGCCGGAGACACATATCTACATCGACCCCTCGGCTCCCGGGTCGAGCGTCGACGAGGTCATCGCATCCCTGACCTCCCTGATCAGCTTCTCGTCAGATGATCACGGAGTCGGCGACGAGAACGTGATCAACTACAGAATAGAAATGAATGGACCTCAGGGCGAATTGCGAACGTACGACCGGCCCTTCCCCGTCTCCAGCTTGGTCTCGGACGTAGGTTCGCCGTTCACGATCTTGTGGACGGCCGGGGACAGGCTGGGCAACCAGGCCCCGTCGGGGTCCCTGGATGTCGTCGTGGACTTCGCCCCCCCGATCCCTTGGCCGAAGAGGGACCTCGTCTTCCCCGAGTACACCTCGTCCGATCCCGTCCCGATATATGGCAACATCTCCGGTGACGTTGCTAGGTTCCATTACAGTACGGACACCGGTTCCAGTGACATCATCGACATCGTACCCGATCTGAGCTTCTCCTTTGCCCTTCCCCTCTCGGAAGGCGCGAACATACTCTCGTACGCCCTCGAGGACAGGGTCGGCAACATCTCCCCCTGGGTGATAGCGGGGACCATAGTGCTGGGCACCGTCCCACCCGCGATGGTGGGCTCCAGCCCGGTCTCGGGAACGGAGGGATATCCCACCAAGGATCTCGTCGTGATCGTCCAGTTCAGCGAGCCCGTCGAGAACCTACTTGTCACGGCCAATAGCAAGGGTTCGGAGCTGGACATCGACACAGAGATGGGGCCTGGGAACGCCACCGTCACCATCTCCTTCGTCAATGAGCTTCCCGCCAGTTCCAACGTCATCATCATGCTCACCTTCGAGGACCGGGCTGGCCACGAGGGTGACGGCGAACTGACCTTCAAGACCGGCGAGGCCGCCGGAGAGAGCGCGATGGGTTACATCTTCGGATTGATAGCAGGTCTCATCATAGGGGGCCTGGTGGTCTTCCTCATCACGTTCAGAAGGAAGAAGTACTCGGACCATCCAGGGACCGACCCTGACCTTCACATCGGGGAGGGCATCATCACCCCGGAACAGCACATGGGTTGGACACCAGAGCCCGAGGGAGACCTTGAGGAGGATGAGGAGGAACACCTCGAAGACGATGAGGAAGAGGACGACCTAGAAGACGAGGAAGAGGACCTCGAGGCCGAGGATGAACCCGAGGCAGATGAGGAGGAACCTGGGGTCGAGGAGGAGAAGGATGATGATACGGAATTGGACGATCTGTCCGACGAGATAGACAAGCTCCTCGAGGACGCATCCAAGACCTGAGACCTTCCCGACCCCGACGAGGAGACGGTCGATCCTGGCGCCCGATCCATAGCGGACCCTTCCCGAGGATGGGTATAAATACGGCCATCGGCCTTTCCTTGATGGGTGGTAGCATGCTGGAAGCGATCCTTGCCATAGATACGCCAGTGGAGTGGAAGCAGGAGCTGACCTCCAAGTACCACGCCAAGATCAACATCCTCGATTGCCTCCCCTACGAAGGAGACGGCAACAAGGCCCTGGTCGAGATCGAGGTGGACCCCCAGTACGCCGAGATGATCCTCGAGGATGTGAAGAAGAACCCCGAGGTCGACCTGGTGGACCTCACCATCGTGGACAAGGGGAGGATCAAGGGTGCCGTTGCCACCCAGGATTGCGTCGCATGCTGCACCATGGTGGGTTCCGAGGCGTTCCTGCTCGAGTCCCACATGAACAAGGATGGCAAGACGGTCTGGCGATTGCTATCCACCGACAAGGAGGCCATCCGCCAGATAATCGCCGACCTGGAGGGCCATCTCTACCACGTTGAGCTCATGAAGCTCACCTCCGTCGACGTCGAAGAGCTGATGACGTCGAGACAGGAGGACATCCTCCAGATCGCCTTCGAGCGGGGCTATTTCGATTATCCCAAGAAGATCTCACTTCGCGACCTGGCAGCGATGTTCGATATCTCCATCTCCACGCTGTCGGAGATGCTGCGCAAGGGTCAGCGCAAGCTAATGGAAGAGTACTTCGACGAAGACGGTTCGTAGCGGTCGTCTATTGTTCCTTGCCCTTCCTACCACGACGTGATACTGCCAGCCCGGCGATTATCGCCAATGCGGCCACGGCGCCCATGGCGGGAATGATGCCGCCGTTGTCGTCATCGTCATCGCCGTTGGAGGTCTTCGCCGTGGGTGAGAAGGTGACGTTCGCCGTCCAGGAGGTCCATGACCTCTCACCGTCCTCGTAGATGGTGGTGACGTTGTACTTGACCACCTCTTCGGTATCGAAGGGGCCGAACCTGGCATGGTAGGTGCCGTTGCCCAGCTTGGTCATGGTGAGGGGTGCGAAGCAGACATCTCCCTGGCAATGGTAGAGGAGGACCTGGTCGACGA
>JAUVRF010000579.1 GCA_030597775.1 Methanobacteriota archaeon
ACACCAGAGGACCTGGACATAGAAGTGGCCTACGAATGGGTCACCGCCGTGTTCGAAGAACGGCATCGCAAACCTACCTCCCTCCGGGAGGCTCCAGGCCTCCCACCGGAGCTAGCTTCGGAGGTGACCCGGTCAATGGACGTGATAGGGGATGTCGCGGTCCTACGGCTCAAGGACGACATCCGTCCCCGGGCCTCCGAGATCGGTCGCGCCCTCATGGAGGTCCATCCACGCCTGCGGGCGGTGGCCATCGACGACGGGGTCCACGGCGAGCTGAGGGTACGCTCACTGACCATCATCGCGGGAGAGGGACCTCTCGTGACCACCCATCGCGAGCACGGTATGGAGCTCCGGGTCGACCTGGAGCATGCGTACTTCTCTCCTCGGTTGGCCACGGAGCATCGCAGGGTGGCGGACCAGGTGATGCCAGGCGAGCGTGTCCTGGACATGTTCTCGGGCGTGGGACCCTTCACCGTTCTGGTGGCCCGGTTGGCCCAACCCTCCCAGGTCCATGCCGTCGACCTTAACGAGGTGGCGGTACGGCTCGTCGAGGAGAACGCGAGGTCGAACGGCGTTGATGAGCTTGTCACGGCCCATTCGGGTGACGCAAGGGAGATCGTGCCCGACCTCGGTGTGTTCGACCGCATCATCATGAACCACCCCCACGGTGCCCGGGACTTTCTGGACGTGGCCCTTGGGGCCTCCAGGTCGGGGACGGTCATCCACCTCCACATGATGGGAGCGCTAGAAGAGTCCGAAGAGGCTGCGGATGAAGCAGATCGGACCGCATCGGATCTGGGCCATGGTGGCGTCAGGGTCGACCTCAAGAGGGCGGTCCGGACCTATTCCCCTGGTGTCCTCCATTGGTGCTTGGACCTAACGGTGCTCGAATAGGCCAGTGGGTGGACATCAGCAGCGACCTCGTGTTGGCAAGAAAGAGGATACACCCGGAAGGATGGTGCGTGCTGGGTCCCGTGTTCATCTCGACTTGTACACCCGGGTCTCCAGGGTGTCGTACCTGCTCGCTTCCAACTCCTCCAGGGAGAGGATCTTCTCTCGCACGGCCTGTTTGATGAAGTCGGCGCGGCTGGAGTAGCCATGCTCGGAGAAGACCTCGATCAACCTATCGACCTCATCGACGAGACCGACCGGGAGATTGACGGTCCGATATCTGTCCTCTAGGTTCTTGGACATGCTATCGTCCGAAGGGGACGATTGTGGACTTAAAAAGGTATCCGCGTAAATGTCCGTGGCCTTGATTCTGATGCCAAGGTTGAAACCCCGTCAGCATACGTGACGCAAATCATTATAATACAAGATACCCTTACGTCACAGGTGGCGCAACCGTCGGGAAATGCTTTGCAGCCTTCCCCTCCCGAAATCCATGCCGAACGGGTAGGTGGTTGCGTCACTCGCGACAGACATTGAGGAACTTCCAGTTACGTGTACCTGATTGTCATCGACCTACCCTTCGGCACCCATTCTCTACAAGGTTGAATCAGGATTCTCCCGACCCGCCCATCTGAGGGCTCGTCCTCATGGAGGGTCTTCCCGTCCCGGCCGATCCCCTTCCAACTCCTCGTGGTCAAGCCCGGCTCCATCGGCCTCTCCGTCCCCCGGGTCGTCGGAGAATATCTCGTCCGCCTCCTCCTCGGTGATGTCTCCCCTCTCTTGGGACCTGCCACGTCCAACTGCAAGAACGATCACGACGATGACGATGAGCACGGCCGCGAGCATGGCCGCCATTGACCAGTCGATG
>JAUVRF010000215.1 GCA_030597775.1 Methanobacteriota archaeon
CAGATCCTCTACGAGTTCCACATCCTCAAGCCCCCGGAGGATGACGTGTGGGAGGACTTCTGGGCCTGGTTCATCGGCTTCACGGCGTTGATCGTCGTTCTCCTGATCGTGATGTACCACGTGCTAACCCGCAGGAAGGGGTCGTCGGTCAAGGCGAGTAAGAAGGAGGAGGAGAATTCCGAGGACTGACCTCCCAGGCGTTCTTATCCAATTATTTATATTATCCAAGGGAATCACGACAGCAACCGGTGTGAACATCCATGGGTGGTGAGTGAGATCCTGTTCCGTTCCGACTTCCGGAGGCCGACCCTCGGCCTGATCGCCTTCTGCGTCCTGCTGCTCATAGCGTCCGTTGTCTCTGGGAACCAGGACTGGGATGATGTGGACCTCGAGGAGGTGGACCATTGGCAGGACATCTCAGGCAATGGGGTGAACCTACAGATCGACATCTCCCCCGACATGGACCGGCTCCTGCTGGTGGGGTACGGCGGTCCTGACGAGATACGGGTCGTCGACCGGGACATCGAGACCATCGCCACGCTGGTACCGCCTGGAACGAATCCGACCGTCAAGGGAGCCATATGGTCCCAGAGCGGCACCTGGATCGTGGCCTGGGGCAGGGCAGAGGGTAACGACACCGACTTCTTCGCGGCATGGAACGGGACGACCTACGAGCCAGCGGACGACCTGTTCGAGAACGACACCACGCCACTGGTGGAGATCGGTTCCGCGGTCTTCATGGCCTCTGACGATATCCTCTTCATCGGCGGCAGGGACGTTGATGGGACATCGAAGGTCCTTCTCGTAGAGACCCCGACAATGAACGTCCACATGAACTACACCTGGGAGAACGATGCGACGATAACGTACCTGGGGACGGACGACCTCGCCCTCCTCTGTATCGACGAGACCGGTGTGTTGACCTCCATCGGAGGTTCCGACTGGACTGAGATCATCAGGTTCGAGGAGGGGTCATCGCATGAGCCCTCGAGCCAGGCCATCTCAAGTCCGGGCCGCAATCCTTGGGCGATAGGTTACGAGGACGGGTCCGTGTACTTCTGGCGAGGCTATCCCATTGTGTTCTCTGGCGATGCAGACCTGGGGAGCGGACCCGTGCAGGGCATCACCTGGACGTTCTATGACATCGGTGATTACTTCATGGTGGCCCTCCCGGGGGAGGGGCATGGTTCCCAGCTCTCCGTCCTGTACCACGCGAACGAGACCGCCACCGCGGTGCCCGTTTCGAACACCATCGACACCGGGTCGGCGGTGACCATGTTGATGATGGACGCCAAGGCACCCGGAAATGTATGGGCCGCCTTCGCAGACGGTTCCCTGGGCTACTTCAACGTCACCACGATACTCGACCTTCCCGCCGAGGTCGTCATCGATGTGCCCCAGCATCAGCAGGTTTACACCGGCAAGGTCCGGTTCGAGGGACGTTTTTCCGATGACCACGACAACAACCTGTGGGTGAGGGTGTGGATCGATAAGAACGACTGGCAGGATGCGAACCTGGTCGGGAACGTGTGGTGGTACGAGGTTGACACCGATGGCTACGAGGGTGGACAGCACGGATTCAATATCGAGGTCGACGACGGAAGGCACGTGACCGCAATGATCGCCTTCTTCCAGACGCCCCAGGAGTACGAAGGTGACGATGACGAATGGCCCCCGGGCATCCTCCAGATCTCGTTGCTGTTCATGGCCATCGTCATGGTTGTGTTCCTGCTCTGGAGAAGGGGTCGCCGAACCCATGGCGAGGACGATCAGGATGTCCCGCCATCCCCGTGAAGGGCGTCCCACAGGTTCCTTGCCGAGGCCTTCCCCATACCCGGCGCTGCCTCCAGCTCCTCCAGTGTCGCCTCCTCCACGCCCCGCAGGCTGCCGAAGTGCCTGAGGAGGTCCTGGGTCCGCTTCGGACCGATGCCCGGGACGCTCAGCAGGCGGCTGCGGGTCAGGGCCCCCCGCCGGCGGCTCCTGTGATAGGTTATTGCGAACCTGTGGGCCTCGTCCCGGACCCTTCGGAGGAGGAGCACCCCGTCGGAGTCGGGCTCCATGTCCAGGGGTCGGGACCGGCCCGGCACGAACAGTTCCTCCCGCTCCTTGGCCAGGGCGGCCACCGGTAGTCGCATCGCCAGCTGACCCAGGGCATCCCCCGCCGCGCTCAGTTGACCACGGCCACCATCGATCAGGACCAGGTCGGGTTCCGGGAGCTTGGCCCGCAGCGAGCCCCCGTACCGGCGGCCCACCACCTCACGCATGGCACCGTAGTCGTCCCCGGGCTCGGCGTCGCGTATGCGGAACCGCCGGTAGTCCTTCTTGAGGGGCCTTCCCTCCCGGAACACCACCATCGAGGCCACGGCCTCGTCGCCCTGGTGGTGGCTGATGTCGAAGGCCTCGATGCGGTGGGGCGGGCCCGGCAGGCCCAGGGCCTTCCCCAGCTCCTCCAGACCCAGGTCCTCCACTCGAAGCTGCGTCCGCAGGCGTTCCATCTTGGCGTAGGAGGCCGCGTTCTTCTCGGCGAGTCGCATCAATCGGAGGGGCTCGCCCCGGCTGGGCACGGTTATGTGGACCCTTCGGTCCGCGATCTGGGTGAGGGCCAGCTCCAGTGTCTTCTGGTCCGGTAGCTTCTCCGGGACGGCCACCGTCCGCGGGATGCCTCCCCGCCTGTAGAGCTGGGGGATGACGGCCGACAGGACGTCGGCCGTGGGCACGTCGTCCCCGTGGGCCAGGCGAAGGACCCGCTTGTCCACCACCTTGCCTCCCCTTACCAGGAGAACGAACACGATCGCCATATGGCCCGTGACGGCGTGGGCGATGTAATCGTCGTCCCGCTCGCGGGTGAGGTGGACGGACTGGAGCTCCATCATCCTTTCAAGGCCCCGCAGGTAGTCACGGACCTCGGCGGCCTCCTCGTACCGCTGTTCGGCCGCCAGGGCCTTCATGGTGGTCTCCAGGGCCTCCCGGAGTGCCTGGACGTCGCCCCGGAGGAGCATCTTGGCCTTCCTCACCCGCTCGCCGTATGCCGTCTCGTCGATGTCACCGACGCCGGGGGCCGAGCACATGCCTATGTGCATGTACAGGCACCCCTTCGGGTTCATTCGGCGGCAGACCCTGATGCCCATGTTCTTCTGGATGAGGTAGACCGTGGTCCGTGTGGGCAGGGCCGCGGTGTAGGGGCCGAAGTACTCGGCACCGTCCTCCATCTCCTCGCGGACGACGGAGATGCGGGGGATGGTCTCCTTCGTGATCTTGATGTAGGGGTAGCGCTTGTCGTCCTTCAGGTGGACGTTGTGCCGGGGCTGGTACCGCTTGATCAGGTTGGCTTCCAGGAAGAGTGCCTCGATCTCGGTGCGGGTCTCCATGTAGTCCAAAGAGGCCACCTCGTCCACGTGCTCCGAGAATGGCATGTACGGCTGGGGAGGGGCCTTGAAGTGGGCCGGGGCCCTCTTTCGGAGGGAGATGGCCTTGCCAACGTAGATGACCTCGTCCTCTGCGTTGCGATATATGTACACCCCCGGGGCATCGGGTAGCGCCCCAAGGGCACGTCGCACCTTCGGAGGAGGCTGGACCATGGGACATGCCTCCTACTTCTTGACCCCGCGGGCGCGGGGCCGGGCGGGGGTCCTGGCGCGGGCTCGGGCCCGGGCCCTGTCCCGTTCGCGTGCCAGGTGGACGCGGAGGGCCTTGCCCGTGTAGGTGTCGGTCTTGGCGATCTCCTCCGGGGTGCCCGTTGCCACCACCCATCCGCCCTCGTCACCACCCTCCGGGCCCAGGTCGATTATCTGGTCCGCGCACTTGATGACATCCAGGTTGTGCTCGATGACGATGACGGTGTTGCCCGCGTCCGTAAGCCGGGACAGCACGCTGAGCAGCTTCTTGATGTCGTCAATGTGCAGCCCGGTGGTGGGCTCGTCCAGGATGTAGAGGGTGCGGCCGGTGGCGCGCTTCCCTAGCTCGGTGCTGAGCTTCACCCTCTGGGCCTCCCCCCCGGAAAGGGTGGTGGCGGGTTGTCCCAGCCGGATGTAGCCCAGGCCCACGTCGAAAAGGGTCTGGAGCTTCCGTCGTATCCCGGGCACCTTGTGGAAGAAGTGGAGGGCCTCCTCCACCGTCATCTCCAGCACGTCGTAGATGCTCTTGCCCCTGTACGTGACCTCCAGGGTCTCCTCGTTGAACCGCTTGCCGGTACAGGCCTCGCATGGCACGTAGACGTCCGGGAGGCAGTGCATCTCGCTCTTGATGATGCCGCCACCCTGGCAGGTCTCGCATCGACCGCCCTTGCCGTTGCAGC
>JAUVRF010000017.1 GCA_030597775.1 Methanobacteriota archaeon
CTGTGATGACCCTTGTCCTCGGGCCGCCTTGTCTCTCAACGCGTCATATCCAAAAGTATAAGATGATTCGAGATATCTCACGGGCCAACCTGAGGTGTGATTATGGCCGATGTCGTGTTGAACGGTGACGGGCTCACCATCGAGAGACTGGTCGACGTTGCTAGGAACGGTGCCAAGGTTTCACTGCATCCCGATGCTGAAGCGCGCATCCTCGAATGCCGAGCCATGCTGGAGAGGAAGATCCAGGCCGGCGAGATAATGTACGGGGTGAACACCGGCATCGGGGAATTCTCCGAGGTCGTTCTGGATGACGACCAGATAAAGGACTTCCAGAAATATCTCATCTACAACCACGCAGCAGGGATCGGCGACCCGGCACCCATCGAGTACGTGAGGGGGGCTATGGTGGGCAGGTGCAATGTCCTGGCCCACGGCAACTCCGGGAACCGCCTGGTCATCGTCCAGACCCTCATCGAGATGTTGAACAAGGGGGTCACGCCCTTCGTCTGCCAGAAGGGGAGCGTGGGAGCCTGCGGGGACCTGGCGCCCATGAGCCAGATCGCCCTGTTGATGTTGGGCGAGGGAAAGGCATACTACAAAGGAGAGCTGCTGGATGGTGCTGAGGCCCTGCAAAGGGCGGGTATCGAGGTTCCAGGCCTGGAGGCGAGGGACGGCCTGGCCACCATCAACGGCTCCAATGTTCTCACCGCCATGAGCGCCATCTTCCTGTACGATGCGATGAACTGGCTGAAGCAGACCGAGATCGCATGTGCCATGTCCCTGGAGGCCTTGAAGGCCAACATGAGACCCTACACCCCGCTTCTGCACGAGATCAGGGGCTTCTCGGGGGCGATACGGACCGCAAGGGCGATACTCAAGCTCGTTGCCGGAGGGGACCTGGCAGAGGGAAGGGTCGAGTGCAAGGTCCAGGACGCGTATTCCATGCGCTCATCACCCCAGGTGATCGGCGCGGCCCATGATGCCCTGGCCTACGCCCGGTCCCAGGTGGAGATAGAGCTGAACGGGGTCGGGGACAATCCCGTCTTCTTCCCCGACAGGGACATCCAGATCTCAGGGGCGAACTTCCAGGGTTCTCCCGTATCCCTCCCGATGGACATGGCCGGGGCCGCGATCACCATGGTCAGCGTCCTTTCCGAGCGGAGGATGAACCGGCTCAACCACCCGGCCCTCAACGTGGGACTCCACGCCTTCCTGACCAAGGGCGCGGGGATGTTCTCGGGACTGATGCTGAGCCAGTACACCGCTGACATGTTGATCGTGGAGCAGAGGATACTGTCCATGCCGGCATCCATCCAGTCCATACCGGCCGCGGCGGACCAGGAGGATTTCGTCTCGATGGGCATGAACACCGCCATCAAGAACATGCAGATCCTTGACAACGCCTACGGCATCCTGGGGATCGAGATGATGGCCGCCAGCCAGGCCCTCGATCTCAGGGACTACAAGTTCGGCAAGGGGGTGCAGAAGGCCAAGGAGGTGGTCCGAAGGCATGTGGACTTCCTGGAGATCGACCGGCCCCTGTATCCGGACCACACTGCCATGAAGGAACTGGTCAAGAGCTGCGAACTGCTCGATGAGGTCGAGAGGGAGATCGGTCCCCTGGACTAGTCGACGGGGTTCCGAAGGCTGGGACCAGCCTCCATGGAGTGGAGGGCTGGACCGATCCCCGCAATCCTTTTCAACGTGCCTTCCCATCCTCGCCCCCCGGAGGGGACCACCTTGGACGTGAAGGCAGACGGGGAGACGCTCACCCTGGAGGATGTCGCCGCGGTGGCCAGGGACCAAGCCAAGGCAGTGGTTCCCAGGGACGCGCGGAGCCGCATCTCCCAGAGCCGGAGGACGCTGGAGGGCATCCTCAAGGACGGGGGCACCGTCTACGGGGTCAACACCGGCTTCGGCGTGCTGGCCGATACCCCTGTGAACAAGGAGGAGGGCCTGGAGCTCCAGCGGCGGATCGTCCGTTCCCACGCGGCAGGCGTGGGCGACCCCCTGCCCCCGGAGGCCGTCAGGGCGGCCATGCTCCTTTCCATCAACACCTTCTCCAAGGGCCACTCGGCCGTACGCACGAAACTGGTAGACCAGCTCCTCCGGATGCTCAACGGGGGCGTCACCCCCGTGGTCCGATCCATAGGCTCCCTGGGAGCCTCGGGCGACCTGGCTCCCCTGGCCGACATAGCCATGGTCATCACCGGCAAGGGCGAGGCCCTGGACGGCGATGGGCAGGTCATCACCGGCGCCAAGGCCCTGCGCGACGCTGACCTCGAGCCCCTCGAACTGGCCCTGAAGGAGGGGATCGCCCTCATCAACGGCACCCAGGTCATGACGGGCATCGGCACCCTGGCCCTTCTGGACATGGCGCAGCTGCTCCGCACCGAGCTGGTCGCCACCGCAGTGGTCGCCGACGCCCTGGGCGCCCGCAGGGACGCCTACGACCCCCGGGTCTTCGAGGTGAGGCCGTACAAGGGAGCCCGGGTCTCCGCCCGGGTCCTCAGACTGTTGCTCGAGGGCGGCGACCTGGACGGCTTCATAGAGAAGAGGGTCCAGGACGCCTACTCCATCCGGTGCGCTCCCCAGGTGGTGGGGGCCGCGTGGGACGCCACGGCCTGGGTCAGGTCCCAGCTGGAGATCGAGGTCAACTCGGCCGGCGACAACCCACTTGTGTTCCCCGACGAGGGGGACCACATACAGGGAGGTAACTTCCACGGCCAGCCCGTGGCCCAGGTCCTGGACCTGCTGGCCATCGTGGCCGCCGACGTCGCCACCCTCTCCGAGAGGCACACCAACCGCCTCATGAACCCGGCACTTTCGGGCCTCCCCGCCTTCCTGGCCAAGGACCCCGGCCTGGACAGCGGGCTCATGATATCCCAGTACACCGCCGCGGCCCTGGTCGAGGAGATGCGCGCCCTGGCCCGCCCGGCCAGCGTGAACAACGCGTCCACATCCGCCGACCAGGAGGACCACGTGAGCATGGGGATGCACGCGGCCCTCAAGGCCCGCAGGTCGGTCGAGGCCCTCAGGTCGGTGCTGGCGATCGAGCTCATGGCGGGCATCCAGGCCCTGGACTTCCGCGCGCCGAAGCGGCCCGCGGGCCCCGTGGCGGCCGTCTACAACCTGGTCCGTCGGGTGGTGCCCTTCTACGGTGACGACCGCCCCCTGGGCGACGACGTGGCTCGCATGACCGAGCTTGTACGCCTCGGGGAGGTCGTCCGCGTGGTGGAACGGGCGGCAAGGGAACCCCTGGGGTGGTAGGAGGTGCGGGTGCTCTTCCACGTGTGCTGCGGACCCTGCTTCGCCAGGGCGGGCTCGTTGCTGAGAGATGAGGGGCACGATGTGGTCGCGTTCTGGTACAACCCCAACGTCCAGCCCTACAAGGAGTTCGAAGCACGCCTCGGGGCCTTCGAGGAGGTGTGCCGTGCCGAGGACTTCCCGGCCATCGTCGACGACACCTACGATCCCGAGCGTTGGCTCCGGGATGCCCTGGAGGCGGACGACCGCTGCGAGGCTTGTTTCCGGGACCGCCTCACCATCACGGCCAGCCTTGCGGCCGGGGAGGGCTTCGACGCGTTCACGACCACCCTCCTGGCGTCACCCTACCAGGACCACGAGTTGGCCCGCAGCCTGGGCGAGGAGGCGGCCGATGTCGCCGGAGTTGCATTCCTCTACCGGGACTTCCGGGACCATTGGAAGGAGAGCCGCAAGAGGACCTTCGAGCTTGAGGTCTACCGTCAGAAGTACTGCGGATGCATTTTCTCGGAGAGGGACCGATTCTTGGGAGAACCCCCGGTAGAGGAGCCCCCGAACAGGGTCGATTGACCTGCCTGGCCACCGGCCAGCATAATAGTTAAGTATCCGCGACCCCTTCGTTAGCCCGCTGGACCGACCGATCTGGTAGACCACAATGGAGCACGAAGAGGTGTCCGGAGAACCCGTAGAACTGAAGGTCAAGGACCTCACGCCCGAGACGAAGAGCGTCAACGTTACCGTCAAGGTGGTCTCCATCGGCGAGCCCGAGGCCGTGCCCGCCCGCGGTGGAGGGGTCCGTCACGTGACCGAGGCTACGGTGGGCGATGAGACCGCCTCCATTATCATGTCCCTGTGGGAGAAGCAGGGCGAGGGCATCTCCGAGGGCATTGTCCTCTGGATCGAGAACGGGTACGTCTCCCTGGTCAGGGGCCACATGCGCCTCAACGTGGGCAAGTACGGCCAAATGAGCCCCAGCGACACCGCCATCGCCGAGGTGAACACCGAGGAGAACCTGTCGGATGCGGACCACGCCACGGCCCGTCGCTCGGAGCTTGGCGAAGCCACCGACCTCCGGCACCGCAAGGGTCCCTGGGCATCCACGGGCTACGGCGAGGACGACGAGCGACGCGAGAAGGGTCGCAGGAGACCCCGGCAGGACTTCGACCAGTACTACTGAGAGTACTGATGGGGCTTGGTCCCGGCCCGCTCCCATTCCCTGTAGAACCCAGCGAACGCCCCCTCGGCGATGGCGGCCCTGGCCCCCCGCACAAGGTCCTGTATGAGGGACAGGTTGTGGTACGACAGCAGGTTCATCCAGCGGGCGTCCTTGGACCGCCACAGGTGATGCACGTAGGCCCGGTCCACCTCCTGGCAGGTCCTGCAACCGCACGCCTCGTCCAGAGGGCGGTGGTCGACCCCCATCTTGCCCCTGGTTATGTCGAAGCGTCCCTCCCTGGTCAGCACGCTCCCGTGGCGTGCGATCCGGGTCGGGAAGGCGCTGTCGAACACGTCCACGCCTCGGGATATCGCATCCAGAACCTCCCGGGGTGAGCCCACGCCCATAAGGTACCTGGGCCGTTCCCGGGGCAGTGCGTCGATGCTGCCGTCAATGGCCTGCCACATCTCCTCCACGGTCTCGCCGATGGAGAGGCCCCCGATGCCGTAGCCGTCGAAACCAAGGGCGACCAGCTCGCTTGTGCTGCGCTCCCGCAGGTCCGGATGAACTCCCCCCTGGGTTATGGCCCAGAGATGCTGCTCCTCGCGCTGGTGGGCCTCCATGCACTGCATTGCCCAGAGGCTGGTCCGACGGACCGCTTCGCGCACGTGGTCCATGTCCGCTCCTGCGGGAGGGCAGTCGTCCAGTACCATGGCCACGTCGGAACCCAGCCGTTCCTGGAGCTCGACCACCCCCGCCGGTGTCAGCTCCCTCACGCCACCCCGGACCTGGTCCTTGAACACCACAACGTGGTCGTCCTTGCGCACCAGGAAGCCCTCGCGGACCATCTGGAAACCGCCAGAATCGGTGAATATCGGGCCGGGCCACCGCATGAAGGCGTGGAGGCCTCCCGCCTCCTCGATCGCCTCGATCCCCGGACGGACCAGAAGGGAGTACGAGTTGCAGATCAACGCCCGGGCCCCGGTGGCCCGCACCTCCTCCGGGGACAGGGTGCGGACGCTTCCCGCGGTGGCCACAGGCATGAACATGGGAGTGGGCACCTCGCCGTGACCTGTGGTGAGCACGCCGGCTCGGGCCCTGCCGTCCTCCCTTGCCAACCTGAAGCTCATCCCACCGGACCTCCCATGATCAACATGCCGTCCCCCAGGGAGTAGAACCGGTACCCCTTCCTCTTGGCCTCCTCGTAGGAGGCTAGCATCCGTTCCCGACCGGCGTATGCCGACGCGAGCATCAGCAACGTCGAGCGGGGAAGGTGGAAGTTGGTCATCAGCCCCGAGTACGGGAACCGGAACCGGTATCCGGGATAGATGAACAGTTCGGTGCTTCCCCTGTAGGGCATCACACGTCCACGACCATCGGTGGCCGACTCCAGGGCCCGCACCGTGGTCGTGCCCACCGCGAACACACGCCGACCGTCGCTCAGGGCACCGTTTATGGCCGAGGCCACCGCCTCCGTGACCTCCAGCCGCTCCGACTCCATGCGATGCTCCTCCACCACCTCGGCCCTCACGGGCTTGAACGTGCCGTATCCTACGTGGAGGATCAACCTGACCAGGTGGACGCCCGCTCCGTCCAGCGCCTCCAGGAGCGGGCCGTCGAAGTGGAGACCGGCCGTGGGCGCCGCCACGGAACCATCCACTCTGGCGTACGTCGTCTGGTATCGGTCCTGGTCCTGGAGCCGGGTGTGGATGTAGTGGGGCGTTGGCATCTCTCCCCACCTGTGCATCAATTCCTCGGGAGAAGCGCCACCGCGGCCGCTGACGGCGTACCGGCCCGGTCCCTGGACCTCCCCCAGTTCCACCTGTGCCCCGTCATCGCCCTCGCCCACGTTCACCGTGGAACCCTCCCGGAGGCGCCCGCCACCGACCAGACAGTCCCATCGGTCGCCGTCCAGGGGCTCGAGGAACAACAGCTCGACCTTCCCTCCGGTCGTCTTCCTGGCATGCACCCGGGCTGGAAGCACCCGGGACTCGTTCACGACCATCACGTCGCCTCGGTCCAGCACCCTGGACAGGTCACCCATGGTCCGGTGATGCACGCTTCCCCCTGGCCCAAGGACCATCAGCTTGGCGGAGTTCCGTGGCTCGACGCCCTCTTGGGCTATGAACTCCCTGGGCAGGTCGTAGTCGAACTCGTCGATGCGCACGGCGGTCCCAACGGCCTTTTTCACCAAAAAGCCTTGCGGACCCTGGCCCCAAAAGGTATAATAGCCCCTGGCCGAATTCGCCAACCGCATCGTCAAGGGGCGCAAGAAGTGGTCCCCCGAAGGTAGGGTGCTCGCCTTCGTCCGTAGTGACTGGTACTACGTCGACCCCAACGACCCCGACTTCATGGATCGATGCTCCGAGTGACCCATCAGGGCGAACCCTTATGAGCCCTGGCGGCCCTCTCACCCATCCTGGGTGATCACAGTGGGCACGGTCGGTATCACGGCGATGGTCCCTCCCGAACTGGTCTTCGGATGCGGGCATACCCCTCACGATCTTAACAATCATGTCCCCACCTCCGAGTGCGTCCCGAGGGCCAAGCTGTGCGCGTGGACCGCGACCTGGCGCGACATGCTGCTCCGGGGCGAGCTCCGGGTCGACCGCCTCGTGGTGGTCGCCGGGGGTGACTGCCACAACGCCCTGGTCGACGGACAGCGTGTGGCCCACAGTGGCATTCCAACCCACTACTTCTTCTACCCCTTCGACGGGAACGAGGGCGAGATGCGTGACCATCTGGTCTCCCTGGAGGCGTTCTTGGGAGGCATCACCGACCAGGCTGCCCTCGACGGTGTCGCTGACATCAAGGACCTGTGCATCCAGCTGGACATGGCCCGATGCCGCCGCCAGGTCCTGGGCTCCCGGGTGTTCAACCACCTGATCCAGCTGTGCGACCTGGGGGGCGACCCGGAGCGCTTCGGGGCGTCCGTCAAGAGGGCCCTGGAGGACCGGCCCTCCGATGTTCCTGACATCCGCATCGGTCTGGTGGGGGTCCCGCCCATCTACCCGGACTTCCACGAGGTGTGCGAGTCCTTCGGCATGCAGGTGGTGTTCGACGAGCTGCCCTGGGAGTTCGCCCGCATGGGCGGCAGGACCCTGACAACGATGGCACGCAACTACGCGGGCTACACCTTCGCCCGTGACCTGGAGTACCGGTTCGACGCCCTTGAGCGCGAGCTGGGACGTCGCCGCGTGGATGGTATCGTGCACTACACACAGTACGCCTGCCATCACGTGCTGGAGGACGACATGCTGCGCGAGCGGCTGGACCTGCCCATGCTCACCGTCCAGGGCGACCTCCCTAGGATATGCCCCGAGCAGGAACGCCTGCGCCTGGAGGCCTTCGCCGAGCTCCTCAGGGGGGGTGGCCCGTGATCGGCCTCGACCTGGGGTCGACCCGGGCCAAGCTGGTCAGGGTCGTGGACGGCGAGGTGGAGTTCCGCAGCGAGGTGATAAGCCCCAGATGGAGGGAGCTCCTCGACATGGTGGAGGCGGGCGAGAGCATCGCCACCACGGGCTACTTCCGCCACCAGGTGGATGGTGCCGAGGCCATCACCGAGCTCACGGCGGCACGCTGGGGGATACGAAGGCTCGTCCCCGACGCCGAGGTCATCGTCGACATCGGGGGCCAGGACACGAAGGTCCAGGACCTTCGGACCAACCGCTTCGTTCTCAACGACAAGTGCTCCGCGGGCACCGGCGCGTTCCTCGAGATGGTGGCGAACTACTTCGACCTGGGCGTGGAGGACCTGGCGGCCGTGGCATCGGAGGCGAGGGAGCCCGCCAAGATCAACTCCACCTGCGCAGTGTTCGCCATGTCGGAGATGGTCTCCCAGCTGGGGGGAGGCGCCTCCCAGGCCGATGTGGTCGCGGGGATGCACCATTCGTTCGCCCACCGCATCGCCGAGCTCGTGCCCGAGGCGGAGCGGATCGTGCTGGTGGGCGGCGGTGCCCGGAACGGAGGCCTCGTGTCCGAGCTCTCGTCGATCCTGGAGGTGGACTTGCACGTGCCCGACCACCCCGCCTTCGTCAATGCGCTGGGTGCGATGGAGTACATGACCTCCTCTTCTCCGAAGGTTTGATCGAGAGGGCGGACACCATCGCCTATTGCTCCGCCTCTGGAGTGGCAGCCCCCCGATCCACCACGAACCTCTTGAGGATCATGGGAACGAGGAGGCCCAATACCAGTATCAGGACCGAATAGGTGAGCATGTCGGCAGCGTATCCCGGGAGGATGTCATCGCTCACGATCGCCAGGACGGCGTACACCGCTATGGTGATCGGTAGCCCGATGACCCCGGCGATCATCCGATCCTTCCGGCTCATCGTATCCGGTCGATAGTCGACGTAGGCCTCCTCCAACGGGAAGGCGATGGCACAGCCCAGCAGGAGCCCTGCACCCATCGCCGTCTCCTCGAGGGCGACCATGAGCTCCCCGGAGTGGCGGGCGGTGAGGATGAGACCACCAATGACCCACAGGAGCAGTGCGACCGCCACCCCAACACAGATCTGCCTCTCCATCGACCACGCCTTGACCACCGGCGCGGCTCTGGGTAGGAATACCATGTAGGCCAAGAGTGTGGAGAGTGCTATCACCGCGCCCCCGACCACGTCCTGCAGGTCGTGGACGCCCATCACCAACCGCGATATCGGTACGACGACGATGGCGAACCCACAGAGGATGATCAACGGCAAACGCAACCGCCGATCTCCCAGATGGCTCAACATGATGTAGCCGTAGAAGGTGATGGCCGTGGTCGTATGACCGCTGGGGAGACCGTAGCTGGTGTAGGGGTCATCCCTCTCGAGGTTCGCCGGGGGCCGGGGGTCTTGGAAGAACTCCTTGAGGAGGTCCGTCACGTACACCATGAAGAAGAAGACATAGCACAGCCTGCGACCGAACCTCTTGTCGTAGGACAGATAGATGAGGCTGATAAGCGCCAGGTACAACGCGTCGGTCCCGAGGTTCGTGAGGGCCTCGAACACAGAACGGACCTGGGGGTTGTCGGAGTAGAAGCTCTCGTTGTAACCAGCGGCGTACAGAAGTATGCCCACGACGATGATCATCGTGATGACCACGACCAAGGCCACCTGTTGTCTCAAGGTCAGCTGGTTATCGTTCCTCTGTGCCATGCCCACCTGCCTCGCCCGTGACCTAGATGCTCGTGGCCGGTTTAATATATTTGAGATGGCAGGCCGTTTGGGGGGCCGGCCTCCGAAAGGTTAAATTCCAACCTTTGCCTTTCCACCCCCGCGGCAATGTTTCCCCGTATCCAGCCGCACAATCCAGGAAACGGGAGGTGGTTACCATGCCTCCCCACGCCCCTGGAATGGATGACCCTGTCGAGCTCCCCGAGGAGGTAGAGGCCTTCGACGTGGGCGTCATCGGACTGGGTCCCGCCGGTGTCACCGCATCCACCGAGCTGGTGCGCTACGGCTACAACGTGATGGCGGTGGAACGGGAACGCATCGGTGGCCTTGTTCACCTCGCACGGAAGATAGACAACTTCCCAGGCATCCCGCCATCCAGTCCCGGCACCATCGTCGTGGAGATGCTATGGGAGCATCTTGGGCGCTTCCCTCCCAAGATCGTCAACGCGGACGTGCGCAACATCTACCAGACCGGTGTGGGTTATGCCATGTCCCTGGGCGAGACCTCTGTGGCGGTGCGGTCCCTTATACTTGCACCGGGTACCCGCCCGAAGCTCCTGGGCCTGCCTGGGGAGGACCTTCCCTGGGTGTATCACTCGTGGACCGACGTTCGAGCCGGACCTGGCTCAACGGTGGCGGTCATCGGCGGTGGGGACCTGGCCATCGACCAGGCACTGTCCCTACATGACGGGGATCGCAGGGTCGAGATGCTGCTCCGGTCGGGCACCACCCGATGCAATCGACATCTCCAGGGCGAACTCGAGGTCGCGGAGGGCGTGCACATCCGCACCGATTGCCCGCCCCTCCGATTCGAAGAGGAGCAGGGACCCACAGTGGTCTACGCCAAGGGGGGCCACGAGATCAAGCTCCCGGTGGACGCGGTGCTCGTCTCCATCGGCCGAGAGCCTGCATTGCCGCATCTCAACGATGCCATCCTGGGCCTGGACAGGGCCCGGTACCTGGCCCCCGAGGGGCTGCTCCTCGCCGGGGACGTGGTCGCCGACAGGCGCCGGCAGGTGGCCATCGCCATGGGGAGCGGACTTGACGCCGCCATGCGCGCGGACGAGTACCTGAGGAGGGTGGACGAATGAGGTTGATCTCCTCCTCGGGCAACCCGGACCTGGCCATGGTGCACGTGGCCGAGGACGAGGATGGGAGGCGGCTGGAGTTCGTCGACTCGATCCAACCACCCCGGACAAGGGGAGAGAAGTGGGTGGTCATCGTTTCCACCATGTTCGGATGCCCCGTTGGTTGCCAGATGTGCGACGCGGGCGGGGACTTCCAGGGCAAGGTCGACACCGAGGGCATGCTGTGGCAGGTGAGACAGGCCGTGAAGGAGCGCTTCGACAACGGCTCCCCCCGCACTGACATGTTCAAGGTCCAGTTCGCCCGCATGGGCGAACCGGCCCTGAACGAGGAGGTCCTGGACGCCCTGGTGGGCCTTCGCAACGAGTACCCGGAGACCAGCGTTTACGCCTCGGTCAGCACCGTGGGGCCCGTCGTCTCCAGGGCCTTCATCGACCGCCTCAAGGGGGTCAGGGACGAGCACTACGCGAACGGGAGGTTCCAGCTCCAGTTCTCGATCCACTCCACCGACTTGGATGTGCGCAGCCGTCTGTGCCCCATCCGCACCCTCTCCTTCGAAGAGATGGCCGGGGTGGGGGCCGGGTTCCGGGAACCTGGCGACAAGCGTGTCACCCTCAACTTCTGCCTGATCGAGGGCATTCCCATCGACCCCGAGGTGGTGAGAAGGCACTTCGATCCCGAGCACTTCCTCATCAAGCTGACGCCCCTCAATCCCACGGACAGGGCGAGGTCAGCGGGCCTCCGGACCCTCATCGAGAAGGACCGTGAGGAGGCGGCCCAGTCCTATATCGACGCCTTCCGGGAGCAGGGCTTCGACGTGCTCCTCAGTATCGGCGAGTACGAGGAGAACCGGATCGGATCCAACTGCGGCCAGTACCTGGGCCGTATCGCCGCGAGGTAGTCCCAGCGCTCCACCCTGCAACGGGCCCTCACCCCGTCGTCCCGCATCTTTCCCACGTGCTCGAGCGACGGACGATGGGTCCGATGAGTTCGATGATGTCCTTCACCGTCGATCGGCCTGGTATGTTCGACCTATCGGAGGCGTTGCTCAAGGAGTTCGAGTGGTGGTTAATGGTGGGCCCGCCCAGATTTGAACTGGAGTCTATGCGTCCCGAACGCACAAGTATGGACCAAGCTAACCCACGGGCCCTGGTTGTGGCATGGGCACCGAACAGGGAGTATATCTAACTTATGACGGCGGCCCTCGGGCTCCTCAGCACAGCCCCTCTGGCACCAGGTCCAGGTGGGAGAACTTCTTGCGCATTGCCCGGAGGGCACGGAGATCGAACTCGACGATGCCCAACTCCTCCTCCTCCTCCAAACGGAGGGGTATGTCGACGCCGTCGGCCCCCTCCATCACCCCGTACTTGACCGTTCGGGGCATGACGGCGATGGAACCGCCCAGGTACTGGCGCTTCATGAACTCACCGAGCTGGCCTACCGACGC
>JAUVRF010000458.1 GCA_030597775.1 Methanobacteriota archaeon
CGTCCGCCCCTCCCTACGGGGGCGGGCGGGCTCCCGATGCCCACCGACCCGGACCTCGCCCGGGCTGGGGGTGGAGAAAAAAAAGGAAAAAGGTCCAACATCGGACCGTCCGGCCCTTCCGGGGCCGGTCCGTCTTGACATTATGGTCTATAGCAGTCTGAGGCCTGCCGTTCGGGTGGACACGCGGGAGTTGTACCGCTCCTCGGCCTGGTAGATCGTCATGTTCTCGGGCTGGTAAAGGTCCTCGACATCGACGAACTCGTCCGATCCGCAGTACAGGCAGCGCCCACCGTAGTAGTCAGCACCACAGTGCTTGCATCGCATTGTTCTCATCACTTTGCTCACCTCTTGACCTCCCCGGTGCGGTCCGACCCTTGTACCGGATCCGCGCCATGGGGGGGACGGCCGCAAAGTTGGTGTTGTATATAAACATTGTGCATGAATTATCATTGGGGACATCTTGCGGCCAGGGACCATTGTGTCCCGAACAGGTCACTATGCCTCGTAGCACGGCCTGGTCGCAGGGAGCGGAGCGTCTCAGGGCCATGCGATGGGTCCTTGGACCTCAAGGTCCTCCGTCGTCGCCCGGGGACCGGTCGACCAACGTTGGCGATAACCTTTAACCCTCGATGTGCATTGTATCAACATGGACCGGCGTGCGCCCAGACTACTGTCGATCATTGTCTTCCTCCTACTGGTGGTGGTGCTCCTGTGGAACCCCGGGAACTACTGCCGGGCCGAGGCGACGGCGGAGGGGGACGCCGGAGTGGTCAGGGAATGGGTGAACTCCACGGCCCACATCAGCACCGACCATGGCATGATCGTTGTGGAGCTGGCGGACCTGGGGGCTCCCATCACCGTGGGCAACTTCATCGAGCTGGCGGACCAGGCCTACTACGACAACATGCGTTGGCACCGCATCGTCGACGACTTCGTGATCCAGACGGGGGACCCCAACTCCCGGGACAACAATCCCTACAACGACGGCTCCGGGGGCTCCACCAAGACCATCCCCCTGGAGACCGACGACAGCCTCACCCACGAGGACGGTGCCATAGGGATGGCCCGCAGCAACGAGCCGGACAGCGCCTCCTCCCAGTTCTACATATGCGACGGTCCCCAGTACGGCCTCGACGGCAACTACGCGGTGTTCGGCTACACCGTCGAGGGCATCGAGGTGGTCCGGTCCATCGCCTCCGTCGATGTGTACGGCAACACCCGCCCCGTCCTCAGCCAGCATCCTGTGGATGATGTTTGGCTCTACAGCGTCCGGATCACCCACGGCTATTGGAACGAGACCGCCCTTCTGCCCGATGGCCCCACGGACGCCTCGGTGTCGGGAGGCGGCATGGGTGGTGCCGGGGCGGCCGTGGTGATCGCCGCGGTGGCCGTGCCCCTGGTGCTGATCCCCGTCGCGTTCATCCTGTTCAAGCGGGCAAGGCAGCGGGGCGAGGACTGATCACATTATCCTCTCGGCATTGACCACCACGAAACCGGAGGCGTACGAGATCTCGGTGGAGAACCGGACGATGGACTCCCGGTTGAGGATGGGCAGCACCCCCGCGAACTTCTCGAAGTAGAGGTAGCGTTGACGCTTCGAGCTTTTGGGGGACACGATCCACTCGAAGTTCATCACCGCATCGAAGCAGTCCTTGAACCGGGTCTCCTCCATCGGGGGGAGGACCCCCTTGTGCAGGATGAAGAATATGACTCCCCTCCACTGGTGGAGCACCCGGCGCATCCCCTTGAGGATCATCATCATCTCCTGGTCGTCCATCCTGTTGTTGATCACCATGTCCGTGAGGGAGTCGACGTAGACGATGCCGTCCTTCGCGGCCTCCTCCACCACGTCGATGATCAGCGTCCCGCTGGGGTCGTAGTATCGGGCGTCGTCGTCGCCCTCGTCCTCGTACTCCTCCTCCAGTTCGTCGGCTATCTGCAGCCAGTGGGCCGGGACCCCGGACCCTTGGAAGAAGGACGGGGAGAAGTCCATGAAGCGCACGTGGCGCTTGAAGGCGCTTGCCAGGCCCGGGTCGAAGGATGCGTCGATCTCGAGCTGTACGTCGGTGCGCGCCCGCGAGATGGACACGTACGTCACCTGCTTGGGGAACTGCATGTGGGAGTAGAAGTCACCAAAGGCGAACTGCTTCATGTCGGGCCTGTCCCTGACCAGGGAGAGCTTGGCCGCGCTGGTGAACGCGAACTCGGACGCTCCCGCACCCTCGTCGGTGAGCATGAGTACGAGGGAGCCCACTGGGACGCCGCCCTTGAGGACGGAATCGAAGCTCACGACCCCCGTCGAGTACCTCTCGGTGTCCCCCGCCTCGCCAACGCACCCCCTCCCTTCGCTCAACATCCGCCCCGCGCCGCTCCCTCCCATCCCCTCATC
>JAUVRF010000551.1 GCA_030597775.1 Methanobacteriota archaeon
CCTTCACTTTGTCGGAGTACATGTCGATACCTCTTGAGCTTCAGATCTCCCCCTTGTCCCGCGCGTCGGCGTACAGGGGTGACATTGCATGGAGCTGGCTGACGATGCCTGGCAGGGCCTCCACGAAGGCGTCCACCTGCTCCTGGGTGGACCATCGCCCCAGCGAGCACCGGAGGGAGCCGTGGGCGTCCTCGTGCTTGAGGCCTATGGCGATGAGGGTCCTGGAGGGTTCCAGGCTGGTGGACGAGCAGGCCGAGCCGGTGGACACCTCGAAGCCCATGGCGTCCAGCCTCAGCATCATCGACTCGCCCTCGACGTACTTGATGCCGAAGTGGGCGTTGTGGGGCAGGCGCCGGTCGCCGCGGGGGCCGTTGAGGTAGGCCGTCGGCGTGGTCTCGAGGACACCGTCGATGAGGCGGTCCCTGAGCTTGCGCAACCTGGGAACCTCCTCCTCCATCCCATCCCTGCACAGCTCCACGGCCTTGGCGAAGCCCACGATGCCCGTCACGTTCTCGGTGCCCGAGCGCAGCTTGAACTCGTGGCCTCCGCCGTGGAGCAGGGGGGTGGGCTTGACGCCCTTGCGGATGTAGAGCATGCCCACGCCCTTGGGGCCGTATATCTTGTGGCTGGAGGTGGCCAGCAGGTCCACGTTGAAGCTGTTGACATCGATGGGAACCTTGCCGAAGGTCTGGACGGCGTCGGTGTGGAAGATGACGTTGCGCGCCTTGCAGATGGCACCGATCTCCACTATGGGCTGGATCGTCCCGATCTCGTTGTTGCCGTGGATGATGCTGACCAGGGTGGTGTCGGGCCGGATGGACGCCTCCACCTCGGCGGGGTCGACGAAACCCTCGGGGTCGACGGGGAGGATAGTGACGTCGTAGCCCTCCTCCCTCTTGAGGAACAGGGCCGTGTTGTAGACCGCCGAGTGCTCTATGGAGGATATGATGATGTGCTTTCCACGCTTCCGGTAGCGGTGGGCGATGCCCTTGACGGCAAGGTTGTCGCTCTCGGTCCCTCCGCTGGTGAACACGATCTCATCGGGCCGGGCCTTGATCAGGTCGGCTATGGTGGACCGGGCGTCCTCCAGGGCCTGATGGGCCTCCAGGCCCTTCTGGTGGAGCTCCGAGGCGTTGCCGTACATCTCGGTGAAGTACGGCATCATGGCCTCGACCACGCGGGGGTCGGTCCGCGTGGATGCTGCGTTGTCGAAGTACGAGATGTCCATCGGTTCGTCTCCATGATAGCTTCGAGCCGTGCGTTCGGTTATGCTACAGGTCTTTAATAGTTGTTTAGGTCGCCCAAGAAAATGAGAGCGCACTAAAGGGTACGGACAATACCCCAATGTGAAGCTGGAGTCGACCTACTCCTCTTCCTCCTCGGTCCCCTCTGCGGCCACCGCCTCAACCTCAGCGGCTGCTGCCGCCTTCTTTGCCTTCCTTCCCTTGACGCCCTTGGCTGTGCCCTTGATGGCCTTGGACGCGACCTTTGCCTTTATGATCCTCCTCGGCATCCTATTGCTCTCCGCCTTGGAATTACCCTTTCTTTACTTGAATTTATTGCCATTGATATGTGGGACTAGGTCACATCAGTCCTGGCAGCCCTACCTGTCTATGATGGTCCATGCACCGCTGCCCCGCAGTGGGGGCAGTTCTCCCGGCCGAGGAACAGCTTGCCGCCGCAATCCACGCAGGTCCCGGGCTCCGGCCGCATCGGTGGCCTGGGGGGAGGGGCCGGGTACGGGTTCGTGTAGGCCCCACCCCCTCGAGGTCCGACGGATGATGGGAACGAAGAAGAAAACGGACCGTGAGGACAGCGCGTTCCTTGCGAACCTGTTGAGGATGGGCAGTCTCCCCGAATCGTACGTCCCCGAGCCCGAGGACGAC
>JAUVRF010000471.1 GCA_030597775.1 Methanobacteriota archaeon
ACCAGGCCGGCAATGGTCGTGGAACGGGTGGCGTCCCAGGAGAGGAAGGTAACGTCGATGGGTCCGTTGGACCGCAGGTCCTTGTGGATGCCTGGATATATCCTGTACGCGGGATGGATCGGGCCGACGTAGCGGACGTGCTCCGTCCCCTCCAGGTCCTCGACAGCTCCCTTCGGCACCTTGGCGAAGAAGGCATGGTCGGGGAGGTACTGGAGCAGCACAACACCGATGTCCTCCACCTCCGAGATCCAATCGGAGAGTACGGGTCCGTCGAACTGAACGACGTAATAGGGATGGGTCGAGCGGGCATGAAGCCACGATGGTCCAGGCACGGGTTCCCGGACCGGGTCGAAGGTGCCGACCTGGAGGTAGAGCAGCACGCTATCCGAGGAGGAGTCGTCGAGGCCCTCGCCGGGACCCCCGGTTCCACTGGAGGAGTGGACCATCGCCGGACTGGCCATGAGCATCAGGATGACTATGAGAAGGACAGCACCCATCCTCATCGGATATCGCCAACCCCAGGTAGCCAGAGTATTCTAATTAAGTTTTCCCCATTAGGTTCTGGGAGGGTGAACGGCTCTCCCCATGGTCAGCGGAGGTCGCGCCTGCGACGCAGCCCGGCCACGACGGCGAGGGTCGCAAGGGCGAACAGCAGCGCCACCGGACCGAAGCCGGGTGAGGTCTTGAGGACCAGGGGTTCGACGTTCACCTGGGTCGAGGCCCGGTTGTTGTCCTCGTTGAGCTCATCGACGTCGCCGGTGAAGTCCACCGTGGCGGAGAGCTCGTGAAGGCCAGTGACGTTCGCGTTCCAGCTGGTCGTCAGCGTCTCGAGGGCGCCAGGTTCCATCTCTGGGATGTACAGAGGTTGACCTATGGGTGCCCCGTCGATGAAGAACTGGACGTAGATGTCCTTGGCACCGGTCTCGCCCAGGTTCTCGACCGAGATGGTGAGCCGGACAAGGGTGCCCTCGAAGATCTCGACCTCGGATACCTCAAGAAGACCGTTGCGGACGATAAGGTCCGCGCGGGTGAGGATCGTGACCTTGACGGTGCCCTCGGAGGACGCCTGGGGCGGCGGTCCGTATCGGGCGACTATGCGCACGTCGTGAACGCCACCAGGCGTCTCCCGGTTGGTATGAACGACGAGGGTGAGGTCCACCGTCCCGAAGGCCGGCACCGATACGGTGTCGGACTCGATGTCGAAGGTCCAGAGGGATGGCAGGTCGGGCAGCAGGACCTTCACGTCCTCGACGCCGTTGCCCATGTTGCGCAACCTGAGGTTCACCCTGACGTCCATTCCCTGGGACACCATCGCATCCTCGTAGGTGATGGACATCTCCAGGTCGTGGTACTGCAGCACGTTGAAGGTGAAGTGCTGCTGTAATCGGTCCCCTCCCGACGGGATGGCCGCCAACGAGAAATCGCTGGCTCCCGACTCCGCACCCTGTGGAACGGTGAAGGAGACATTCACCGTCGTCCAGCCATAGCCTGGAACGGTGACGTTGGACAGTTCGAAACCGGCAGACCATTCCGGGGTCGGGGCTCCCAGGGACAGGACGTAGTTGACAGGGCCGTTGCCCCGGTTGTCGATGGTGACCGGGAAGGTGTGTTGGGACCCCACCTCTCCCTCCACGTCGCGGACGGAGACGGTGTAACCGTTGTCGTAGAACTGGATCACCTCGGCGCTCAGTGTCACCATGGCCTCCATCCCGGACTTCGTGCTCCTCACGGTGACGGTGAACTCCTCCGATGTCCCCGCGAAGGCTGGGTTCGGGGCCGCCAACCTCAGGACCGTCTCACCGTTGGACCGGTGCTGCAGGACAAGGTAGGGTTCCGGAATGGTGGGGAACCAGCCCGCGTCGAACCCTGTCGGCATGAGCAACTCGTACCGGTCGGGTCCGTTGCCAGGATTGTTGATGCGCAGGGTGAAATCGGATTCTGTTCCCGGGAGCATCTCGAGATGGGACAGGGGAGCGTTGAGCTCGAGCCCGAATATCTGGTTGACCACGGTCTTGAGCTCGAGGTTGCGTGTCTTGGTGGTGTTCCCCAAGGATTTGGCAGTGAAGGTGATGTCCGCGAACTCGCCGGCGGTGGCGTTGCTGGGTGCGATGACGGTGACGATGACGGGTGTGGTCATGCCCGCGTCGAGGGCGAAGGTGTCGGCGACCAGCTGGGCCGACCAGCCGGGCGGCGCCGATGTTATGGAAACACGGAACTCGTCAGGGACGTTCCCCCCGTTGCGCACGGTGAGGTTGAAGTCCACCAGCCCTCCCGGGTCGACGTGGACCTCCGCCTCCTGGGCGGACACGCGCACA
>JAUVRF010000243.1 GCA_030597775.1 Methanobacteriota archaeon
AGGGGGATACCCGTTGATCTGGGTTCGAATCCCAGTGCCCCCACCTCCATCCTTCTCATTACATCCTCGAGGGAGCGGACCGAGGCATCAGGGCCTCAATCGTCATGAACCTCGGTCATCTGCCTGGCCGTCTCGAAGACGATCCCCAGCTGGTCGCCAACCGCCCTGAGGATGGCGATGTCCTCCTCGTCGAGGACAAGGGGTCCCTTCACACCACCTATGACGTATCCGATGGGCTCGCCCCGGAGCATCACGGGGATCGATACAAGGGCCTTGATACCCAAGCTTTCGATGTAAGAACGGTACTCGGGGTCGATGTTCTTCATGTCGGAAAGGACCTGTACATCGTTTCCCACGAGGAGGGGAGATCCAGACTCTTTGGGGAAATCGGCCTCCATGAAGTCCGCGAATTCTTCAGGGACCCAAAGGTGACTAACAATGTCGAGTTGGCCTGAAGAAGGTTCTTGTATGGAGATGAAGGTCGCCATGTCCGCACCGGTGAACTCGGAGATGATGGTCAGGCTCCGGTCGATCATCTCCTTGAAATCGATGTCCGACGTCAGGTTGGTGATGAGGGCGTTGAGGATCTCCAGCTCCTTGTTGCGGCGGACGATCTCCTTCTCACCGTGCCTCTCCAACGTAACATCCCTGATGAAAGCGACCATCTCGACCACTTTGCCGTTCTCGTCCTGGACGAGCGCGGTGTTGATGTTGTGGGTGAGCCAATCCCCGCTGGGGTCCCGTATCCGATACTCCATGCCCCTGATGGAGAGGTTGTCTTGGAGCCCGAGGTAGGCCTCGACAAGACGGGCCTGGTCATCGGGATGTACCCGGTCCAGGGTGACCTTGTCGATCAGCTCGCCCTCCATCGAGTAGACGCGGGATTCCCGTAAGGCGTTGTTGGCGAACTTGACCTTCCCGGAATCGTCGTAGGAGATGATCATGTCGTGGGCAGAGTCCATGATCCTGCGGATGCGCCCCTCGGAGATCTCGGCCCGTTTGGCCTGCCGCCGTACCCTTTCGAACAGGCGGACGTTGTAGATCGCCAAGGAGGCCTGGTCGGCAAGTATCTGGACGACCCTCACGTCCTCCGGGTCGACCTCGGTCTTGGTGGAGGATATACCCATGACGCCCAAGGGCACCATCCCGGTCTCCCTGTCACCGATGTAGAGCGGGACGGAGAGGGCCAGGTTCATCCGTATGGTCCTTCGTATGATCTCAAGGATCCCCGGGTTGAGCCCGGTCAGGGCCGACAGGGTGCTCACGATCTCCTCCTTGGTCCCGTGGTAGACGATCTCGCCCGTGGTCAGGGCCTCTGTGTATGCCGGAACAGTCGAAAGGTCGCATTGGATCCGGTGGATCGAGTACTTCGCCAGCCGGGATCCTATCTCCAGGGTCCTCTTATGGCCCGAGCTGGACACACCGATCAGGGTCCGGCCATCCTCCTCCAGAATGGACAGCATGGCGTTCCGGAAGCTGGTGAGCTCTACCACAGCATCGGTAAGGACCCTTGCGATGTTGTCGATGGAGCGCTGGCTCCTCATCTGGTCACTGAAGGTGTGAACCAGTTCCTGGAGCTCGAGCCGGTGCTTCAGGCGCCTCCGCTCCTCATCGAAGATGCTCACCCGATCGCCAGGGATCGACCTGCTCGACCTTCTATCGTCCTCTGGAGAGCTCGGCCCCGGCGGGCGGTGCTCCGGGTCGGGTGCACTCATGAATGGGCCTCTTGATCTAAGGGTGATGGGGCATGTGGTCTCATGGCTGAGACCCAGACATCAATGCATACAAGTAGTGAAATAACTTTCGCGCCGTTTCTTACTGTCCAGATGTGCCATCGAAGGCTTAATCTACATAATTGGCCCTTCGACGGAACATGGCCCTGCGAGACCCCCTCGCTTTCTTCGCTGACCAGGCATCGAGCGTGATCTCGAGGGCGATGGATGAGCTCTCCGAGGAGTCATGGCGCGACCTGGTCGTATCTAGTTCGAGAGGGACGGTCTCGGTCCTATCGAAGGATGCAAGGGCGGACATCGACCTGGAGATGCCCCCCGAGGGCATGGGCGACCTGGCCTTCCCCTGCTTCCAGCTCACCAGGTTCTACGAGGCACCGCCCAACAACGTCGCCTTCCGGCTCTTTCCCTACATCAAGCCCACCGACGATATGGAGCCTCCGATACTGGCAGGTCCATACATCAACCTGACCATCAAGCCCGAGCGCCTCGTGGAGGAGACCCTGAGAAGCGTTCTGACCTTCGGGGATGAGTACGGGTCCCTCGAGCCATCGCATACGAAGGTGATATTGGAGCACACGAGCGCGAACCCCAACGTCCCACTCCACATCGGTCGTGCCCGCAATCCCATCATAGGGGACTCGTTGGCAAGGGTGATGCGGATGGCGGGGTACGATGTCTCCACCCAGTACTACATGAACGACATGGGTCGACAGATCGTGCTCCTCTACTGGGGATACCAGCATAGGGACGAGAGGGACGATGAGGTCCAGGACCTCAAACCGGACCACCGTGTGGTCGGTTACTACCAACAGGCCTACAAGATGGCCGAGGATGACCCTGGGGTGGACGCAGAGATACGTTCGATCATGACCCGATTGGAGAAGGGCGACCAGGAGATAATCGACGCCGTCCGCGCTCCGGCCCTGATGGGATTGGAGGGCATCCGGGCATCCCTGGAGAGGCTCGACATCCACCATGATGACATAATATCGGAGAGCCAGTTCGTCATGGACGGGACCGTCTCGGAGGTCATGGACAGCCTGGCGTCAACGGAGTACACCGTCGAGGAGGACGGTGCCATGGCCCTGGAGCTGGAGAGCTTCGGCGTACAAGGTCGGAACACCAAGTTCGTGTTCCGGCGAAGTGACGGGACCTCACTGTATACCACGCGGGACCTGGCATATCACCTCTGGAAGGCGAAGCAGGGCGAGCGTCTCATCAACGTCCTCGGCGAGGACCACAAGCATGAGGCTCGCACACTGCAGCTTGCATTGGACAGCATGGGCGCTCGCGTGAAGGTCGAACCCATCTTCTACGCCTTCGTCTCCCTTCCCGAGGGGAGGATGTCCACCAGGACCGGTAGGGGAGTTGCCCTGGACGATCTGATGGATGAGGCGGTCTCCCGGGCATGTAAGGACACCAGGGAGCGAAGGCCCGAGCTCGATGACGAGGCGGTCGAGGCCATCGGCCGCGCGGTGGGTCTGGGTGCTGTGAGGTACAACATCATGCGGGTCCAGCCCGAGAAGTCCATGGTCTTCAGGTGGGAGGAGGCATTGAACTTCGAGGGAGCATCCGCCCCATTCATCCAATACTCCCACACTCGAGCCTGCTCTATCCTAAGGAAAGCGGAGCAGGAGGGCGAGCCCATCATCGACATGGACCCAGGGGAGGCGGCCAGGGTCCTGACCCACGATGCGGAGCTGGCCCTCACCAAGGCGATAGCCAGGCTGCCGGGGACCATCACCTTCTGCGCCGAGGAACAAAAGGTCCATACCCTCGCCGCGTACGCCGAGCGCCTTGCTTCGACCTTCAACCAATTCTACAGGGACGTCCCTGTGTTGCAGGCAGGTGACCTGAGACACCCTCGGTTGCAGTTGATCAAGGCCGCCAGGACCACCCTGGCTAACACTCTGCGAGGCCTTGGGATAGAGGCTCCGGAACAAATGTGAGTCCCACTGCCAATTATCAGGACCGAAAGGCAGCCAACAAGTATTATATAACCATTCTGAGACTCTCTCCATATCCTAGTTAATGGCTCCCCTCTTGGTGGTGTCAACTGGGAGGATTACCTAACCCAAGCCAGAAGGTCCCTCGATGGCTCGTAAGAAGCGAAAGCGGATAATCAAGTTGTCCAACGACACCCCCGAGGAGGAGGTGCAGGAGCCTGAGGTAACTGGCGAGGAGACCCAACTCGAGGAGAAGGAGGAGCCAACCCCCGAGGAGGA
>JAUVRF010000063.1 GCA_030597775.1 Methanobacteriota archaeon
CACCTATGAGGGTGTCCAGCGGGAAACCTACAAGCTCAAGGGCAGGTACGAGGACCTGGGGGTCCACTCGATACTTGCCGACGAGTGGCGAGGAAGAGAGTAGGATGATCCAATGTTCGACTGGACGAGTTTGAGGATGGACGATGAGACCGAGCTCCGGTTGGTACACGAGGAGGATGCCGAGGAGCTCTTCGCCCTGGTCGACGCCAACCGGCAGCATCTCCGGCCCTTCCTCGACTGGGTCGACGAGAACACCGAGCCATCCCACACCCTGGCTTTCATCCAGAAGGTCCAGGAGGACTTCACCAGGGAGGAGAACATCACGACGGAGATCTGGCACAGGGACCGGATCGCCGGTTGCCTTACCGTGGAGCACATGGACAGGAGGCACGGCCACGGTGAACTGGGTTACTGGCTCGCCGAGGTCCAGCAGGGCACAGGCATGATGTACAGGGCGTGCAGCGTCTTCATCGACCATCTGTTCTCCAAGGTCGCCCTCAACCGCCTGATGATCAGGGCCTCCATCGACAACCTCAGAAGCCGTTCCCTCGCGAAGCGGCTGGGATTCACCCAAGAGGGTGTGCAGCGAGAGGCATACCTGCTCTACGGCAAGTACCACGACCTTGCCGTGTACTCCCTCCTCTCAAGCGAGTGGCGCGTGGCCCGCAACGATGGCCGTTGAATCCCCCAGATCGACCAGAACGACCTGCTGGACACCATAAATTATATATATCAACAATTGCAACCACCCCCGGGGTCAAATCACCAACTTCAACGGGCCATCTTGCCCGGGGAAGGACGTTTCAGGCCTAACCAGTGCCATCTACGCGGGGTAATGTGAAATGGAACGGGCACTCCGGCGGAGCATCGTGTCCTTTATGCTAGCCGTGCTTGTCATCATCGCGAGCGGCCCGGCCCAGGCCATCGGACAGGGGGACTCACTGGTCGTCGCAGAGGACCCGTTCGACGTACTCCACAGGTATCAACCCCTCCCGGGAGAGCTCGACCTCGAGACGCTTGAGAAGCCCCTCCTATGGAAGGGCGAGAACAGGTCCGTGACCACCCCGATCCTGGTAGAAGATCTGGACGAGGATGGACAGAAGGAGATCGTCTTCGGATTGGACACCGGGAAGGTCATCGCCCTCGAGCTCATCACGAACGAGACCATACTCGACATCAAGCTGACCAACGAGACCATCGAGGACCTGGTGGTCGGGAACGTCGACGGTGACGATGCCGACGAGATAGTCTTCACATCTTCAGAAGGCATCTACTGCTACGACTTCGGCAAGGAGAAGCTCAAGTGGTCCAACCCGATGGAGATCCTCGAAAGCGAGATCAATCTCGTGGCGACCGGGTCCGAGAAGGACGATCCGGTCAAGCACGAGATCGTCCTCCTCTGGTCGGACGGCACCAACTACCGAGGACACAAACATCATGTCGCGAGGTTCACGGGGAAGGGAGAGATGCTCTGGAGCACGGACCTCTTGCCGTTGGCCTCCGCAACAGGACCCTGGGTCTCCAGCCTGGTCTTGGATCTCGACGGGGATGGAACCCTCGAGGTCTTTGTGAACGATTACGGATGGGATGGTTTCGGATCCGGCGGAACCGGGCGGAACATCTGGATACTGAACGCCACATCCGGGACGCTCAAGAGGAGTATGTCAATTGGCCTGACCAACTTCGCCTCTCCGCCCATGCCTTTGACCGTCGACGGCGAGACTAAGGTTGTGATCGGATTGGATCAGGGCTTCTTTAATAAGTCCCTGGACCTGCTCATCTTCAATGGTAGTACCGGAGGTCATCGATTGCTCGACATCCACAACGGTACAGACCGTGCTTCCTGGCAGTCCCTGGCCTTCTTCCCGGGTCCCTCGGGAGGGACGATGGTCATGAGAAGCGGTTGGAATATCCACACATTCTCCTGGGACGAGCCGGCTGTCAACGCGACCCACCCGGGTTCGCATTCGGGACCCGATGACGCTCCCATCGTCTGCGACATCGATGGTGACGGGGTTGTAGATATCCTGGTCCCCGGTGGTGGTGTCTACATTATCGATTCGGAGTCGATGCAGAGGAAGGCACAGATAACCCAGGACCGTCAAGGTGGAGCAGTTCCAACTAGGGCGACTAAAATCCGGCTCACCGTCGCGGACGTGGACGACGACCAGCGGTCCGAGGTCATCTTCGGTTACTACGACGATACCGGAACCGAGACCGCCTACATCTTCCTCCTGGGCGGCCTGGACGACCAGACCGATGATGGCACTCCCACGGAGGGGAGGGTCATCGGCTGGACCATTATTCTCTTCGTGGTGGGGGCCAACATCGTCCTCATCGCCGTACTGATCAGGGACTGGCGTCGCAAGCGAGACTAGGTCATCCCGGCCCCGTCATCGACCGAGGCTCTCGTATACATCCATGATCTCCCTGGCGCAACGCTCCCACGTGAACCTCTTGCACCTCTCCCGACCCTTCCTCCGGAGCTCGTCGGCCAGACCCTCGTCGGACCTGAGTTGATGGATGGCCTCGGCCAGGCTCCCCTCCCGGTCGATGTCCACGATGAGGGCGGCATCCCCGACCACCTCGGGCAGGGAACCCCTGTCGGACACTACGGTCGGGACACCCAGGGACATCGCCTCGATGGGCGGGTACCCGAAGCCCTCGGAGTGGGACGGGAAGAGAAATGCCTCCGCCCCCGCCAGAAGATCGATGAGCCGGTCCCGCTCCAGGTAACCGGTCACCTCCACATCGGACTGTCCTTCGGACAGTCCGGAGAAGTCCGTCCCCACCACCATCAGGCGCAACGGGCCCGGGTGGGCCTCCTTGTATCGCAGGAACTCCCCGATGGTGAATCCCACGTTCTTCATCTTGGTGTGGGACATCGCCATCATGTAAGGCTCCTTGTCCGAGAAGGCTCCCGTGCCATCCGAGGTCAGCTGGTCGACCCCGTGGTACACCACCTTGATCCTCTCGGGGTCGGCAGGGTAATGATCCAATAGGTCGTGCCTCGTGGCCTCGCTGTTGCACAGGACCACGTCGGCGTTCCTGATCACCTTCGGCATGACCCGCTTGAAGTACATGCCGAACATGCGGCTGCTGTACTCGGGGTTCGTGATGGGCACGATGTCGTGGAAGGACAGGACCTGGGAACAATCCATCTTGGATGGAAGGCCCATGAAGGGCTCGTGTATCAGGTCGAGTTCCTTGGACAGTCCCTTGCAGAAGCGGTCCTGGGAACGCCACCACAGTGCTCTCGTCTTGGAGTTGAAAACGTGCTCCGCCGCGACCTTCTCGTAGAGGGGGTTCCCTCCCTCCTTCATGTGGATGAGATGGAACTCATGGGGGTCAGGGTAATCCATCCAGTGCTGCAGCAACCGGGTGATGAAATGACCCACGCCCGTGTATTCGCCGTCGATGTACTGGGTGCACAGACCGACTCTCACGATATCTCATCCCGAAAGGCCCTCGTAGATGGCGAGCGTGCCCCTGGCACACTTGTCCCACGTGAAGCCCTTGTAGCGTTCGTTCCCCTTCGCCCTCAGCTCGGCGGCCAGCCCCTCCTCGGTCCGGAGCCGGTGTATCGCCTCGACGAGGCTCCCCTTCCTGTCGATGTCCACAACCAGGGAGGCATCGCCGACCACCTCCGGAAGGGAACCCCTGTCGGACACGACGGTGGGGACGCCCATCGACATGGCCTCCAGGGGAGGGAACCCGAAGCCCTCGTAGTGGGAGGGGAAGAGCAGGGCCTCCGCCCCCGCTATCAGCTCGACGAAGCTGTCCCGGGGATGGTAGTCCAGCACCTCCACGTCGGTCCTGCCCTGGGAAAGGCCCGAGTAGTCCGAACCCACCACGATGAGGCGCAGGTCGCCCCCGTGGGCGTCCTTGTAGGAGTTGAACTCCCCCACGGTGAAACCGATGTTCTTCATCAGCGTGTTGGAGAGGGCCAGCATGTACGGCTCCTTGTCGGTGAAGGTGCCCTCCCTCACCACATCGGGAGGGTCCACTCCAAGGTAGGTGACGAAGGTCCTGTCCGGGTCCGCCGAGTAATGTTGCAGCAGGTCGGCCCGTGTCCTCTCGCTGTTGCATATGATGGCGTCGGCCCGGGAGACCACCTTCGGCATCATCCGCTTGAAGTAGACCGCGAAGGTCCGTGGTGCGAACTCGGGATGCATGAGGGGCACGGCGTCATGGAAGGTCAGCACCTGGGGACAATCCATCCTGGTCCGGAAACCCACGAAGGGCTCGTGGATCACGTCCAGCTTTGAGGAGAGGCCCTTGCAGAACCGGTCCTGGTAGTGCCACCACAGGGATTCTATCCGGGGCTTGAAGACGTGCTCCTCGGCGGCCCTTCCGTAGACAGGGTCACCGCCCTGCTGCCTGTGGATGAGATGGAACTCGGGAGCATCATCCAGGTCCATCATGTGCTCGAGGACCTTGATTGTGTAACGACCCACACCCGTGTAGGCCTCGTCAATCCACTTGGTGCACATCCCCACTCTCATGCGCGTGACCCTCTGTACTCGGTCAATGTACCTGCCGCCAGCTGGTGAGTTGATGCATGGACCTTGCCAAGACCGTGCCCTCGGACATCAGGAGGTATAGGACTCGTCGTCGTAGTAGCCCTCGCCCTCGTAGTATTCACCCTCGGGTTCGTAGCCTTGCTGATCGCTGTATCCGTACCCTTCCTGGGCGGATTCGAGCTCCTCGGGGTGCTCGGCCCAGTACCTCGCTTCCTCCTCCTTCTTGGCCTTGTAGCCCTTGTACATGTAGTAGATGGTCGCCCAGACCGGGAGCAGGAAGATGAACAACAGGCCGATGTAGAGGAAGAGGTTGATGAATAAGAGTATGAGCTTGATTATCACGCCGCCGGTCGCCCAGGCCCTCCGGCCCAGCTTGACGAACCGAAACAGATGGAGGAAGGGCCGCTTCGCGGGAGGGAAATCATCCTTCACCTCGGCCGCAGCCGCCTCGCCCTCCTTGGTCTCGCCTGCGCCGGCCACTCCGGCCACGGCACCAGCGACGGCACCAGCAACAGGGGCTGCGGGTACGGGCGCGGGTTCGGGCTCGGGGGCCTCCTCGGCCTCCTCCTCCGCCTCTGCGACCTCTGGCCCGACCTCCTCATCGGTCGGTACTTCGGGCTCTGCTTCGGGCTCGGGCTCCGGTTCGGGCTCGGGCTCTGGTTCGGGCACCGGTTCTGGTTCGGGCTCGGGTTCCGGTACCGGCTCGGGTGCTGGCACCTCGGCGGGGACCGCCGGTGGCTGGTCCGTGCCGTAGGCGAGGGCAAGGGTCTCGGCCGATAGCCCCCGGTCCTCGATCTGGGCCACGCTGGGCGGGGTGATCCGCTTGTGCACGTCCCGATCCGGGATGAGCTCGTAGCCCTCGGGAACTTCGAGGTCCTCCCCGAACTCCTCCTTGAACCGGTCCTGCAACGACTCGGTACGGTCCTTCTCCATTATGGTGTCCAGGTGGGCCTCGATCTTGTCGATGTTGACGGTGCTGCGGCGGACGTACGACCCGTCCTCCCTCTGTCCACCCTCTTCCCGGCTCTTGGTAGTGGGGATCTCGCGCGCTTGTGGAGGTGGAGGCCGCGGCGAGGCTGAACCCTTCTTCTGGGCCAGGAATGCAGGGTCGGTGATGCCCGCCTTCTCGTACTTCTTGACGAGCTGCTGCTCCTTCTTCCAGTCCTTCTTGCGGCGCTTGAAATCCTTTTTTGACTCGTCCGGACGCCGCCTAGGCTTGCCATTCGTCATATCCACTACCAATCAGCGAGAAGGGGTACATTAGTATTTTTTGATTGTGGTTTGGGGCGTTCGCCGTACCGCCTTGGGCAAAAACCATACTAATGTAATTATATGTGCCACCAGCCGGATATCGGGACGGTGGTGAGCGTGCCGCAGATACATATGGACACATCCAAGTGCAGCGGTTGTGGAGCTTGCGAGGTGGCCTGCGCCTTCCAGCGGGAGGGGCTTTTCTCCACGGTGCGTGGCTCGGTGATGCTCCACATGGAGGACCGAGTGGACTACTTCGGTATAGTCCTCAAACGCCTGGACGGCTCCATGCTCCTGGGCAGGCCCGAGGGTATCGAGATCGTCACCCCCGGCGGACCCGCATCGGGTGGCGCTGCCACTTCGAAGCCCGTGATGCTCCGCGAGCCCTGCGACCTGTGCGGCGGAGGCGACCCCTGGTGCGTCGCCTTCTGCCCCAGGGACGCCCTGTCGGTGGGAGGTGACTGAGGTGGCGTTCATGTTCTCCGGCAACGTCCTCACCGTCCACCTGGACGAGGGGCGCCTCGAGGAGTCGTTCCTGTCCGAGGACCTGGTGTCGGACCGGGTCGGGGGCGCTCTGCTGGGTCTTGAGTTCTACAAGAGGAACGCTGAGGGGGACCCCGTCGTCATATCGGCCGGCCCCCTGACGGGAGGCCTGATCCCCACGGCATCCTCCGTCGCCATCACCGCCAGGTCGCCACTGACGGGAGGGGTCGTCCACTGCTCCGTCACCAACCATGCCGGTGCAGAGGTCAAGTTCGCGGGATACGACGTGATCGTGCTCCGCGGCAGGTCCAAGCGTCCCGTCTACCTCTGGGTCCACGACGAGCAGGCCGAGCTGGTGGACGCGGCCGACCTGTGGGGCGAGGGGTCCACCAGGATCACCGACACCATACGCAACCGCCAGGGGGACGAGAAGGTCCAGGTGTTGGCGGCTGGTCCCGCATGCACCAAGGGGTCCTTGGCGTCCTCCCTCAGCGTCAACCACTGGGCCTCCACGGACAGGGCCGCCGTGGGCGCCCTTTTCGGTTCGAAGAACCTTCTGGCAGTGGCCGCCCGCGGCATGGGCGAGCTGGAGCCTGCGGAGATAGACGGCTTCGGACCCGCCGTCCTTCGCATGATGGCCCGCATGAAGGAGTACAGTCCTCCCAAGGGGTTCAAGTGGGACGGTGGTCACCTGGATGACGCCAGGAAGGCCGTCGCGCCCCTGGTCCACCGGTACAGGGGATGCTACTTCTGCGCGTCCAGGGGAAGGGCGTACCTGATGCTGGACGAGGACCCGAGCAGGATGGAGGAGACCGAGGTCCACGACCCCGGGGGGCTCATCGTGGACATGCTTCCACTGGGCGACCTCCAGGCGGTCGGCCTGGACGGAAGGGGCATCGGGGAGGTCACGAGAGCGACCTACCAGAGGGGTCTGGACCCCGCCCGCGCGGCCCGGGCGGTCCGTTTGGCGGGGGCGGCCGATCCGGCAAGCGCCACACGGGTCCTCGACGACCTGGTGGAGGGGCGTGGTGCGCCCTCCCCCGGTGAGACGATGATGGCCTGGGACCTTGGAGACGGTACCGGATGCCACGAGGCGTTCGTCAGTCTGGGGGCCTTCACCCCCGCGAACCCGCCCCTGGTGCCCGCGGGGTGCGTTGACGACCTCGAACATCTGGTGGTCCTCCAGGCCCTTGCATACATCCTGGGCCTGTGCCCCGCGGGCTCGGTGGGCGCGGGCATGGACGCACCCTGCGTCGAGGAGGTAGTGAGGGTGGCCACGGGCCATGGCCTGTCCGCCTCGGAACTGGAAGGGCTTGCAAGACGACTGGTCAAGGAGACCCTCGCACTTCAGCCCTCACGGGGGGCCGGGGGTGGTCCGATCGCAGATGAGCTCAAGGGGAGGTTCGCCTGAAGGGAACCCCCAAGGTGGTGGTCTGGGCTGGCAGTGGGGCCTCCTACTCCTGGGTCTGGTGGGCCGACCTTCTGGAGGACCTCTGGTGGCTCAAGGCATCCTTCCACACGGACCCCCTGGAACTCCTCGAGGACCTGGATCGTGGCACGCGAACGCTCCTGCTCGGCGGAGGTGACGTGGCCGCCCTCCGGGCCGCCATCGACTGGGACGTGGTAAGGGCCTGGGTCGAGGGTGGGGGCCAGCTGGTGGCCACCTGCGCGGGGGCATATCTCCTTCGCGACTGGGTCGGAGCCGGGATCGCCAACGTTGCGGATTCGGCCCCCGAACGCACCCCCGAGAGGGCCTGGACCCGGTGCGAGGATGGCATCGTTGTCCATCCCGTCAGGGGACCCGTCTCCCTGGGATCATCGAGGGGGGCCACCTTCACGGCGCCCGTCTTCGGCGGTCCCGTCTTCAGCGAGCCGGAGGGAGAGCTCCCGAGGGTCGAGGCCCGGTACGCAGGTGTCACCAGGGGCGCAGTATGGCTGCTCGCGGACCGTCCCGAGCTTTTGTCGGGGACGCCCGCCGTCGTGAGCGCG
>JAUVRF010000365.1 GCA_030597775.1 Methanobacteriota archaeon
CAACGATATAATCGAGGACGAGTACTACGTCATAACCGACGTGGGCACCTACAATCCGTTCACCCGGGAGGAGCAGTTCTCGGCCCTCACGGACAGCATGGCCAGATCCGTGATCATCTCGATAGTGTTGTGTCTCGTCGTCATGATCCTCCTGTTCAAGTCATTGAAGTTCGGCATCGCTTCCATCATCCCCATGATCCTGGTGGTGGCATGGCTCTACGGTATCATGGAGATCACGGGCAACTACCTCAACTCGGTGACGGTGACCATCGCCGCCATATCCGTGGGCGTGGGAGTGGACTACGCGATCCACGTCACACACCGGTTCCGCGAGGAGCATGAGAAGGACGGTGACTACGAGGCTGCCATGACCCGGACCCTGGCCTCCACGGGCAACGCCCTCGCCTTCTCGGCGGGCTCGACCTTCATCGGCTTCCTGATCATCGGTTTCTCGCCCATGACGATGTTCTCCAAGTTCGGTTTCCTCACCGCCCTCATGATCGCGATGGCGTTCATCGCCGCCGTAGTGGTCCTTCCCGCGTTCTTGGCCCTTACTGTCAGGAAGGGTCCGGGTGACCAGGTCCTTGTGACAGAGACCACAACTCCCGAGACGACGGAGTGATTTAGGGCAACCTTATATTGGTACGTGTCGTACCATGGCCATGAACGTCCCTTCCATCACGGTAGACCAGATGAGGGAGGTGGACCGCCTCATGGTCGAGGATTTCGGTATCACCCTTCCCCAGATGATGGAGAACGCCGGTCGTATCCTTGCCGAGCTGACAATCGAGCTATTCGCCCCCGACAGGGCCACCATCCTGGTGGGAAAGGGCCACAATGGAGGGGGCGGCCTCGTTGCCGCCCGTTACCTCCACAACAAGGGTGTCGACACGGAGGTGGTGCTGTCAACACCGGACCTGCAAGAGGTCCCCATGAGACGGCTGTCCACCCTGCGGGCGCTGGACCTGCCCATAAGCAACTCCATGCAGCACGATGATGGTATCATCGTGGATGCCCTCCTGGGCTACAACCAGCTGGGTGTTCCCACGGGTAGGATCGGCGATCTTGTGGAGGCGGGTGAGGAATCCCGGCTCCCGGTGATCTCCCTGGACGTTCCCACGGGCTTCGACCTGGAGACCGGCGACTACCACGACATCTCCTTCAATGACCCCCCGACGCTGACCCTTGGCCTGCCCAAGGCGAACATGAACGGCAACATCAAGGACCTGTGGCTGGCCGACATCGGGATCCCGAAGGAGGTCTATAAGATGGTGGGTCTGGACCTTCCAGTTATGTTCCGGGAATCTGACCATTTCAAGTTGGAGCGGGTGACCCTCTGGTGATACCCATTCAGAACTTGTAGAGGCCCACGTCCCCATTGTCAGTGTCAATCATCAGCTTGAGGGCTCCATGCAGAACCTTTTTCTGTCGGCTACGTCCTTCGGACCTCTCGCAGGCTGGGTGAAAGATATGACCGGTTCATACAACGACATCAAGCTCGAGAGGGAGGGCGGCATCGCCACCCTGACCCTGGACAAGCCACCGCTCAACGTGCTAGACATCGCGATGATGGAGGAGATGAACGAGGCCCTAGAGGGGCTGGAGGGGGACAAGACCCTGAAGGCACTGGTGATAAGGGCCGAGAACAAGGCCTTCTCCGCGGGTGTGGATATCTCGGACCACACCGAGGACAAGGTGGAGGATATGATCAGGATCTTCCACGACATCTTCCGCAACATGACGCGTATCCATGCTCCCATCGTCGCCGCGGTGAAGGGAGCTGCCCTGGGCGGTGGTTGCGAGGTCGCCTTGTTCTGCGACATCGTGCTGGCGTCCGAGAAGGCCAAGTTCGGTCAGCCCGAGATCCAGGTGGGGGTCTTCCCTCCCAGCGCGGCGGTCGCCCTTCCTCACCTTGTCGGAAGGGGCAAGGCCCTCGAACTTGTGCTGACCGGGGACATCATCCGGGCCGATGAGGCCCATCGTATCGGGCTCGTCAACCAGGTGTACCCCCTCGAGGAGTTCGACGAAAGTGTGGAGGAGTACGTTGCGAAGCTGGCGAGCCTAAGCGCGCCCGTCCTTCAGCTGACCAAGAGGTCCGTCACTGAGTCCATGGGCAAACCCTTCGGCGAGGCCCTGTCAATTGTTGAGAGGATCTACATGGACGAACTGATGGAGACCGAGGACGCCCACGAGGGATTGGCGGCTTTCCTGGAAAAGCGAGTTCCCGTTTGGAAGGACAGATAGGCGGACTGACAGGTCAGGAAGCTACGGCTCAAAGCAGTTCCCCGAGCATCCTGGCTGCGTTCGCTGAAACCACAGCCTCCTTGAAGCCAGGGTCAACGCTCTCCTCCCGGTTGCAAAGGGGGCAGAAGTAGGTGTCGAACTCCTCCCATGCCTCGAGCCATGCGTCGGGCCTCAGCATCGGATAGTCCGAACCGAACAGCACACGCTCCCGGAGGTCCCGCATCTGGAGGTAGTGCCACACCTGGGGCGGGTAGTACCTGGGGAGAATTCCCGCCAGGTCGATGTAGACGTTGGGATTCCGCCATGCCACATGGATGGCCTCGTCGACCCAGGGATAGCCCACGTGGGACATCACTATCCTTAGGTCCGGAAAGTCCACGGCCACCTTGTCAAGGTGGACCGGTCTGCAGGGCCTGATGTACGAGGGTTGCAGACGGGTCGTTCCCGTGTGGAAGAGGATCGGGACCCCAAGGTCCTGGGCCATCCTGTAGACCGCCCGTGCCGTTTCCAGTTCGTCTGGATAGAAGTCCTGGTAACCGGGGTGGAGCTTGAGTCCGATGCATCCCGCCTCGACAGCGCGGCTCAGCTCCTCGGCGGCGACCTCTCCCCGGTGGGGGTCGACGGCGGCGAAGACCGCGAACACGTCGTCGTAGGGGGCGCACAGCTCCAGGATGCGCATG
>JAUVRF010000271.1 GCA_030597775.1 Methanobacteriota archaeon
CCCAGCCACATCCATCCATCTGAACCCACCATCAAGGAGAGGATCTGCTCGCCCGGAAGACCATCGTCGAGGCCGACGTTGGCTATCACCTGGTGGGTGCCGGAAAGGATGACCAGCCCATCATCGGTCCCTATCCAGAGGTTGCCGTCATCCGTCCGGGCCAGGGAACGCACACCGAGGCCCGTGACCCCCTCCACATCCACGGAGGACCAGCTGTTCGACGTGGCATCGTACATGCCCAGACCCTGGCCCGTGCCCACGTAGAACCTCTCGACGTCCGCCAGGACGCACCAGACCCAGTTGTCCGGTAACCCACCGCCCGTCGAACTGACTGTGAAGGTCTCGTACGAGGATGAGGAGAGATCCAGGACCGTTACGCCTTCATCGGTCCCGAAGAGCATCAGGTCATCTAGCCTTGCCAGGGCCTGTACGTCCGAGGCCACGAGTCCGGTTGAGTCGTTGTAGGCGATCCAGTCCCCGGAGGGCAGGACCCTCCTTGCGGCACCCCCGACGTCCGTGCCGACCCAGACCGCATCCCCCTCGAAGAGTATGTCGTAGACCAGGTTCGAGGGCAGCCCGTCCTCGGTCCCGATGCGGGTGGTCACGGAGGTGGTGGTGTCCATCACGTCCACGCCACCGTAGGCGCCGATCCATAGGTCGTCGGTCCCTGGCTGGAGGGCCAGGTCGCGGATGTCGTTGGCAGACAGGCCGTTCGAGGTGGTCCAGCTTGTCCAGACCGAGCGGTACTGCCCGATCCGATGGATGCCCGAATCCGTGGCCACGTAGCCGACGCCATCGGGCCCCACCTCCACGTCCCGGACGAGGGCGTCGCCCATGCCCTCCGAGCCAGGCTCGTGGACAGCCTGGTCGACGAAGGGGATGATGGCGAGCAGGCGCCCATTCACCTCGGCCCATACCGGGCCTACCAGGATATCGTGGACAGCGATGGACCCGATGTCCTCCCCCACGGCCAGGACCTCGCTGCCCTCACCAGGGTCCAACTCCCAGTAGATGGTGTCCCCCGATGTCGCGTAGAGGTAGTCACCAGAGGAGGTCATGGATGAGATCGGGCCCTGGGGTGCCCACGAGTTCGTTGAGGGCTCGTCCCATTTCCCCGAGCTGGGCCAGTAGCTCCAGACCCCCTCCTCGGTCCCGACCAGGAGCCTGTCGCCGTGATGGGAGAGGCACAGGATACCTTGGGGTGCCCCGTCGACATACTCGAACTCGCGGGGGTCCGACTCGGGGACCAACATATCGAGCCCATATGGTCCAGCGAAGTAGAGGCCGCCCTCGACCACCTCCACGTCGGTGACGTTGTTCCACGGGGTTGGTGTCTTCACGGTATGATAGGGCCCGCCCCACCTGGTGGGTTTAGAGGACTGGAAGGTGTCGTAGGTCGAGATGCCACCCCCGAAACCCGCGATGTATACGACGGCACCCAGGTAGGCCGCGTCCAGCGGACCGGTCTCTCCCTGGGAGGTGTAATCGTGGGTTACGAGCCATCCATTGGGATTCCCCGTGGAGTCGAAGGTGAGGCCGAACAGCTCGGAGCTGCTCATTGCGAACATTATGCCACCCGCGTAGGCGACGGACCTGATGTCGTTGGAGGGGGGCATGTTCAGCGGACCCGGCGTGAAGGGTCTCACCGTTCCCCCCTCGAGTGCCCAGGTGCCATGGTTGGTGGCGAGGAGCACGGTCCCATCCGCGAGGACGGCCATATCGGCGACCTGCTGGTCATCGGTGCCGTCCAGGGAGCCCTCCAGCTCCAGATCACCCTTGTCACTCACAATGACGCTTGCCTCGATGACGACGCCATCGATGGTGGCTGCCTTGAACCTGCCGTCCTGGACATGCACACCCACCCACTCGCTCCCCATCAGCGAGATGGCGGAGGTAACGCTGATGTCGAGCCAGCTCTGGGTGGATTTGTGGTAGACATCGGGGTGGTCATCGGATGCCACTGCGAGGAAACCCTCCTCCAGGTCCAGGTCGTTGATCGATGGGGTCGAGAGGGGAGTCCATTCGCTTGTTCCCATGTCCACGAGCACCGTGTCCGTGCCATTGGAGAGGGCCAGGATGTCGCTGTCCAGGTCGGCGAGCGTCCATCCATCATCTGAGATCCCACCGGGAAGGTCGGGCCTTTCCCAGCCAGCGCCGTCCTCGATGAAGATGGCCCCCTGTGAGTCAAGGACGATCAGTTGGTCGCCACCTCGCAGGTAACTGAGGGGGCCTGTGGCGCCCGCCACCTGCCCGGTGAGGATCCATCCGCTCCCCGCGGCATCGGTCATAAGCAGCCTTGGATCGGGATATGCGGTGATGGCATATGTGACACCATCGGCGACTGCCATGTCCGTGATGTGGTTGGACGGGAGCCCGTTGACCGACGTGTGGACCGATGATAGCGCGCCATCCGGGGTCCACTCGGCCAGGCCGCCCCCGTCGGACCCCGTGAACACCCTCCCGTCCTGGGCGACTGCCAGACACGAGGTCTCGTTGAGGTCGACCAGGAGAAGGGATGCCGGGCCGGAGGTGGACCGGGACCCATCATCGCCTCCGGGGGTTGGAGAACCACCGTGTCCCGGTCCCAACAGGGCCAGGGCCAGGGCTACCACCACGGCCGCCCGCGCCGACCCTGTCGACCTCCTAATGCCGATCATCGTCACCCTTTCCTCCTGCCTATCTCTCCTCCTCCCACTCGCTGGCCGGGGTGCTGTCCATCTCGGCCAGGCCGTCGATGGACATGGCCTCGATGTTCGAGACCTCCTCCAGATCCTCGGGGGCCTCCTCCAGATCCCCAATGCCGTCGACCTCGTCCTCGACCTCCACTGCCTCCAGCGTGTCCTCATCGCTGGGCAGGATGTCCTCGTCCTTCTCCCTCCCCTTCTGCTTGCGCAACCTCGCCTCGCCGACGGCGATGGCGATGGCGAGGCCGAGGATGAAGGCCACGACTATCATCCACCATGGGAAGGTGCCCTCCGTCCCGGGCTCCACCGCATCGTAGGCGTGCTCTGTGGGAGGCGCCACGTTGTCGTCGGCGTCGAAGGCCTCAACACGGTACCGGTACTCCTTGCCGGGTTCCACCTTGTCCTCGTACGATGTCACCGTCGGGCCAAGTGTCGCCACCTCCACCCAGGTCCCGTCCTTGCCCTCCTTGCGGAAGATGCGGTACCCCGCAACGTCCGGGGCAGTGGACGGCGACCACTCCAGGAAGACCTTGCCGACCCCGTCGTCCTTCACGATGAGGTCGCTCACGGCACCAGGTGGCGTCCTGTCCTGGACGGTCACGTTTATGGTGTCGCTGCCCTCGTTGTTCCAGGCGTCGGCCACCTCGGCGGTGACGGTGTAGATGCCCGGGTCGAGGAAGGTGAAGCTGGTGCGCGGGCCGTAGAGGTCCCACTCGGTGCCGAGGGGATCTACAATTGTCCAGGTGAAGGTCTCGGCGCCGGTCGGGAACAGGGGATGGTTGTCGGTGACGATGATATCGAACCAGACCAGGGTGTCCTCGTCGACGACCCTGTCGTCACCCAGGTCCACCACTGGTGGCGTCACGTCGTAGATGTTGATCATGCTGGACCATTCGGCCGAGTTTCCAGCGGCGTCGGTCACGGTCAGGGTGATCTCGTACGTCCCGGGCGTGTC
>JAUVRF010000603.1 GCA_030597775.1 Methanobacteriota archaeon
CGCTGGGGTCGAACACATGGAGCATCTCCCGCTCGGCCAATCGCTCCACCGACCGACCCCTGCTGTCGAACCGCTCGTACGTGGCCAATCGCTCGCAGTCCCCCCGCTTGGGTCCGGGCCTCCAGGCAACGTAACGGACCACCTCGCCCCCGTCATCCGTGGGTGCGACCCCGTCCAGGCGGGGCATGCCGTCCATCAACCTGTCGGACACGTTCATGAGGTCGAAGGCGAAGGTGCCTCCCACCCGCAGGTGGTCGCGGACGCAGGCGATCGCATGGGCCATCTCGGCCCGTGTGCGGCACCGGTTGTAGGCTCCTCCCGCCGAGTAGGCGATGTCGAACCTTCCCTCCCGGTTGAGGGAGAAGTCCCGGATGTCGCCGTAGAGAAGGCGCATCCTGGCCATGATGCCGCCCCCGAGAGTGGAGACCTTCCCGTGGGCGATGTTGAGCAGTTCCATCGAGCTGTCGATGCCCACGACGGTGGAACCGGCCCTCGCCACGTGGATGGCCAGGCGACCGGTGCCGACACCGATGTCGAGGCTGCGGGGACCCGACTGGCGGGCCAGGGCCTTGTAGAACTCGACGTCATCATCGATGGCGAACAGGTCGTGGTACTCGGCAGCCCATTTGCGGCCCATGGTCCAAGGTCCTCCGGCAACGGGTCTCGGGGTGACCGGGTGAAGGGAGTAAGCCCTCTTCTGTTCCCCCGCCGACCGAGGCCGACGGGCTTGCGACATTCGACTGAGCACCCTACCTTCCGGTCGTGTCGACTCATCCCGGACATTTGGGCTTGCTCCAGTGGGCGGGGCCGTTTCACCAGATCCCCCGGGGACCTCCCCCGCAGCCGGGTTCATCGCACCCGGGGGCTGTGTCGTTTCTGCTCCACCGCTCGGGACTCTCGCCCCGGTGCCTTGGCCTCCCGGGTCCTTACGGGTTCCCGGGGGGTTACAGCAACCCACCTTGACGTGGAGGAGGGACTTTCCTCAGCTGCCCAAGGGGTGTGGCCCGGAGGCCATCCAAAGGGCTACCGTCGGTCGCGCTCCTTCTCCCGGTCGCCCTGGCATTCAGCAAGGTGCTATATGGAGTTTTCGCCCCGGGGACGGCCATTGGAAAACTTTGTAACGACGTGACGGGATACTCTCTGCGAGGGGCTCGACGACGGTGACGGAGGACGTTCCGGAGGGGGAGGGCGGTTGGGAACGGGTCAGGCCGGACCCGATCCACTTCGACCTCGTCTTGATCTTCCTCGTATGCACCCTGGGGCTGGTCATGTTCCTCAGAGCACTGCGAAGGCTGCCTGAAGGGGCCGGCGTCATGGGCCTGGCCCTCACCTGCACCTCGTTGATCGTCATCATTGTCTGCTTCCTTGCGTTCATGATGTGGAGGATGCGCCGGGTCAGGTCGGACGCCATCCGAAGGTCCGTGGAACGCCCCTGGAAGAGGGTCGCAAGTGGTGTCGAGGAGGTCCTCGAGGGACGGGGTATCGAGTTCCACAGGGAGGTCGGGAGATGGCGAGGACCATCCTACAACTGGGCCACCGGTACCTTCCGACAGGTCTACCACATACCGAGGACGGACCTGAGGATATATGTTGAGTCCAAGGACCCCAAAGGGACGGGGGAGAGGGGCCCGCCGACC